>DASPUW010000240.1:0-31894 GCA_035622675.1 Burkholderiales bacterium
AGGTGTTTGCTCCGGGCGAGACCGCCATGCGGCTCATACAGGACTGGGACAAGACGACATGAGCAACCAGCTGGAAAGTCAGATCGCCGGCTACCAGCGCTGGCGAGAGGACATCCGCGGCGGCATCGAGGCCTACCAGCAGTGGCTGGATCAGCACGGCCACGTCGACATCCAGCGCAGCCTGCGCATCTACGACCTGCTCGAAAGCCTCCGCAACGACCGCTTGGTGCTTGCGTTCCTGGCCGAGTACTCGCGCGGCAAGACCGAGCTGATCAACGCCATGTTCTTCGCCGACTTCAAGCAGCGTCTGCTGCCTTCCGACGTGGGACGCACCACCATGTGCCCGACGGAGATTTTCTACGACGCAGCGGAAGAGCCGTACGTGCGGCTGCTGCCGATCGAAACGCGGAAGCGCGAAGACAGCATCGCCTCGCTCAAGCAGCACCCCGTCGAATGGGTCAAGATCAAGCTCAACCTGCAGTCGCAGGACGACATGGCGAAAGCCATGGCGAGTCTGGCCGAGACCAAAACGGTGAAGGTCGACGAAGCCTCGGCGCTCGGCCTGTTGGACCAGAAGGATTTCATTACCACCACTGTCGTGACCAAGGGCAGCCGGGTCGAAATACCAGCCTGGCGCCACGCCATGATCAACTACCCGCATCCGCTGCTGAAGAGCGGGCTGGTGATTCTGGACACGCCGGGCCTGAATGCGCTCGGCACCGAGCCGGAGCTGACGCTCAAGATGATCCCGAGCGCTCACGCCATCTTGTTTCTGCTCGCAACGGATACGGGCGTGACGAAATCGGATCTCGAAATCTGGCAGCGCTATGTGCAGACCTATCAAACGCGGCGCATCGCGGTCCTGAACAAGATCGATCTGCTGTGGGACGACCTCAAGAGTGCGGTCGAGATCGACGCCTCGGTCGGACGGCAGATCGATGAAACGTGCCGGCTGTTGGAACTGCCCCGCGACCATGTCATCGCGCTGTCCGCGCAGAAGGCGCTGCTGTCGCGCATCCGCTCCGACCAGGCCATGCTGGAGCGCAGCGGCATCCGTGACCTCGAAGAGCTTCTGGCCAACGAGATCGTGCCGGCCAAGCAGGAGATCCTTCGCTCCGCGGTGGTGAAGGAAATGGGTACGATGGTCGAAGGCTCACTGCAGAGCGTGATGGCACAGCTCACGGCGACCCAGGCCGAGCTGCAGGAACTGTCTAAGCTGTCCGGGAAGAATCGTGAGCTCGCGAAGACCATGCTGGCGCGACTGGAACGCGATCGCGCGGTGTATCTGCAGCACACGGAGACCTTCAAGAATTCGTACGGCACCGTGCTCAAACAGGGGCACGCGTTGATGGCCAACCTCGACGAGGAGCACATCGACGAGATCTTTGCCAAGAGTGCCAAGGACATCGAGGGCAGCTGGACCACCGCCGGCCTGTGGCGCAGCATGAATTCGCTGTTCGAGTCGTTCTCGCGCCAGGCGGACAAGATCCTGAGCTTCGCTTCCGAGACGCGCACCTTCGTGGACAAGGTCTACCAAGAATTCCAGGAGCAGTACGGTTTCGTAAACCTGACGCCACCGCCGCTCAACCTGGAAAAGCACATTCTCAACATGAAAGGTTTGAAGCAGAGCACCGAGCGCTTTTGCCGCGACCCGGTCAACGTGATGACCGAGAAGCACTTCCTCGTGAAGCGGTTCTACAACGGGCTGGTGACCGAGGCACGTACCGTGTTCCAGTTCGTGCGCCGCGACCTGGACGGCTGGCTCAAGAGCGCGCTCACGCCCATCTCGGGTCAGCTCAAGGAGCACCAGACGCTACTCGAGCGTCGGGTGGAGAACCTGAAGAAACTGTCCGGGGACCTGTCCAGCCTGCAGGAACGGCTGCATCAGCTGGAGATGCAGAAGATGGCGCTGGGCAAGCAGGTGGAAGATCTGCTGCGCACCAAGTACAAGGTTCTCGGCACCGCCGAGCGGCAGCGCGCCGCACGCGCTAAAGCCGCCTGAACCCAACCAATCGTGTAGATGCTGAGGAAGGGCGAGTCGCGTCCCTCGTTCGCTTTTCCTCCGCGTTCTCTGCGTCTCCGCGGTTCGATTTGATTACATCAGGACAATGTCGTACTGCTCCTGGCTGTAGATGTTCTCGACCTGCAGCGAGATAGGCTTGCCGATGAAGTCGCCCAGCATGGCCAAAGACTGGGATTCTTCATCGAGGAACAGGTCGATGACATTCTGGGACGCCAGCAAGCGGAACTCGCGCGCGTCGAACTGCCGGGCTTCGCGCAGGATCTCGCGCAGGATCTCGTAGCAGACGGTCTGCGCGGTCTTCACTTCACCCCGCCCCTGGCACATGGGACAGGGCTCGCACAGGGTGTGGGCGAGGCTTTCTCGTGTGCGCTTGCGCGTCATCTCCACCAGACCGAGCGAAGTGAAACCGCTCACGGTGACACGAGTGCGGTCGAGCGACAGCGCTTTCTTGAATTCGGTCAGTACCGACTCGCGGTGTGAGTCGTTTTCCATGTCGATGAAGTCGACGATGATGATGCCACCCAGGTTGCGCAGTCGCAGCTGGCGGGCGATCACGTGGGCCGCTTCCAGGTTGGTCTTGAAGATGGTGTCGTCGAAGCTGCGCCCGCCGACGAAGCCGCCGGTATTGACGTCGATCGTGGTGAGCGCCTCGGTCTGATCGATGATGAGATAGCCGCCGGATTTGAGCGGCACCCTGCGCGCCAGCGCACGCTCGATTTCGTCCTCGATGCCGTACAGATCGAAGAGGGGGCGCTCGCCCGAATACAGCTCGATGCGCTCCAGGAAATTGAGCGTGTAGTCCTGTGCGAAGGCGTGCAGCTTCTGACAGGTCTCGCGCGAATCGACCAGAATGCGGCCGGTTTCATCGTTAGCGATGTCGCGCAGCGCCCGCAAGCTCAGGTTCAAGTCCTGGTACAGCAGAGCGGGTGCGCTTGCGCTCTGCGCCCTGTCCTGGATTCCGGCCCAGATCCGTCGCAGGTACTCGATGTCCGAGAGCATTTCTTTGTCAGTGGCCGTCTCGGCCATGGTGCGGATGATGAACCCGCCCTTGGCCTCCGCCGGCAGGAGCAGCTGCAGCCGTTCGCGCAACAAGGCGCGCTCGGCTTCGTCCTCGATGCGCTGCGAGATCCCGATGTGAAACTCCTGTGGCAAGTAGACGAGCAGGCGTCCGGCGATGCTGACCTGTGTAGACAGCCGCGCCCCTTTGCTGCCGATCGGGTCTTTGATCACCTGCACCAGCAGCTTCTGGCCCTCGTGCAGGAGTTTTTCGATCGGCTTTGGCTGGTCGCCGTTCTGCCTATGCTCCCAGATGTCGGCCACGTGCAGGAAGGCGGCGCGGTCCAGTCCGATCTGGATGAACGCGGACTGCATTCCTGGCAGCACCCTGCCTACTACGCCGAGATAGATATTCCCGACCAAGCCACGCCCCGTCGTTCGCTCGACGTGCAGCTCCTGCGCAGCCCCTTGCTGGATGACCGCCACTCGGGTCTCCTGCGGCGTGACGTTGATGAGAATCTCTTCGTTCATCGCCGCGTCGGCGCGTCACAGGGTGGGATGGCCGAATTTGGCTAGCAGCTGGCTGGTCTCATACAGCGGCAGCCCCATGACCCCCGAGTAGCTGCCCGAGATGGAACGCACGAAGACCGCCGCGCGTCCCTGGATAGCATAAGCGCCGGCCTTGTCCTGCGGCTCGCCGCTCACGACGTACTGACGTATCTCCTGCTCGTCGATCTCGCGGAACGCGACCTCGGTCGTGGACAGAGCGATTTCGAGCCGGTGGTCGAACTTGACCGCGACTGCACTGTGTACCTGGTGGGCCTTGCCGGACAGCTGGCGTAGAAATGCCGTCGCCTCCTCTCGGTCGGCTGGTTTGCTCAGAATCTTTCCTTCCAGCGCAACCGTGGTGTCGGCCGACAGTACGGGGAAGCGCATCAGCCGACGCTGACCGAGGCGCGCCCAGCCGGCCTCGGCCTTGGCGCCCGCGACGCGCACGACATAGTCGCCGGGCGCCTCCCCGGCCAGCGGCGTTTCGTCGAAATCTGCCGCGCGTTGGGGGCCCTCGCGCAGCAGCAGCACCTCGAAGCTCACCCCGATCTGCTTCAGCAGTTCGCGTCGCCGCGAGCTGCGCGAGGCGAGGTAGATGTGACGAGCAAGCGCGTGCACGGCTTATTCTCTGTGGTAAGGATGATTGTGCAGGAGCGAAGCGCCGCGATACAACTGCTCGGCAAGCAACACGCGCACCAGCCGGTGCGGCAGCGTGAGCGATGAGAGCGATAGGAGCAGGGAGGCGCGGCGCTTGAGCTCCGGGTCAAGGCCGTCGGCACCGCCGATCACGAAGGCGACGTCGCGCGCCTCGCGCCGCCAGCGCTCGAGGCGCTGCGCAAACTCTACGCTGGTGAAGGATTGTCCCTTTTCGTCCAGCGCGACCACGGTGCATCCAGCCGGCAGTGCAGCACGGATCCGCTCGGCCTCCGCCGCCATACTCCTGGCGATCTGCGCCGGACTGGCGGTCTTCAATGGACGGGGCGGGGGTCGAACTTCGATCAGATCGACGGAAATTTCCCGCGGCAGGCGCCGGACGTAGTCGCCGAATGCCCCATCGACCCATGCCGGCATGCGATGCCCGATGGCGCACACGATGAACTTCATGCCCGGTTGAAGCTCGCGCGAGGCGGAGGGAACAGGGGCCGCAGGCGCGGCTAGAGGCTCACGGAACCGCTGCCTGCGTCGGCAGCCAGGAGGTCCTTACCACGGCGCGGTGTCGCGGTGCGGCGCTCAGGCTCGCCACCCCACAGCTGCTCCAGCTTGTAATAATCGCGAACCGCCGGCTGCATGATGTGGACGATCACACTTCCCAGGTCCACCAGCACCCACTCCCCCACCTGCTCTCCTTCGATGCCCAGCACCTTGCCGCCGCTCAGCTTGATCTGGTCTTCGATGTTGCGGGCCAAGGCCTTGGTCTGTCGCGTCGAGTCTGCGCTCGCCACGATCATGTAGTCGAACATCGACGTCAGCTTGCGCGTATCCAGCACCACCACGTCGCGCGCTTTGATCGCTTCCAGCGCCTCCACGGTGACTAGCCTGATCTGCTCAGCCTGCATCCAGGTCCTTATATAGGGAGCTGCGATGAATATAATCGAGAACGGAGTCGGGAAGCAAATAGCGGGGACTGCGTTGCTCCCGGATTGCCTCTCGGATCGCGGTGGCCGAGATGTCGAGCGGTGTGATGGCCTGCAACCACACCAGTCCAGCCCAGGATTGCCGCAGCTCGCGGGTCGATTGGGCCCGGCGCGCGTCCAGCTCGCGTGCCAGCGTGGCAGGCACAGCGGCAGGATCCAGGGCAAAGCCAGGGCGGTGAGCGATCACGATGTGGGCCAGCTCGAACAACCGCTCCCAGCGCGACCAGGTCGTCAGGCCCAGGAAAGCGTCCAGGCCCATCAAGAGGCAGAGCGAGCATGCAGAGCCCAGTTCCGCGCGCAGCTCGAGCAGGGTGTCGACTGTATAGCTCGGCCCGGCGCGACGACACTCGCGGTCGTCCAGCAGGAATCGCGCGTTGTCGGCGCAGGCGAGGCGAACCATGTCGGCGCGGTGCGTGGCGCTAACCTGCGGACTCGCCCGATGGGGCGGGATGCTGGCGGGGACGAAGCGGACCCGGGCGAGATCCAAGGCGTCGGCCAGCTCTTCCGCGAGCCGCAAGTGCGCATAGTGGATCGGGTCGAACGTGCCGCCCAGGATGCCGACGGGGCCGGGCAAGGTGGCCAAAGCTCGATCGCCAGAGGCCGGGGCCGGTCAGCGTCTCACAACACCAGCCGTCGAATGTCGCTCAGCACGGCGTTCAAGTAGGTGATGAAACGCGCGCCCTCAGCGCCGTCGATGACGCGATGGTCGTAGGACAGCGACAGCGGCAGCATGAGCCGCGGCACGAACTGGCCGTCCCTGTATGACGGCTTCATGACCGAGCGTGACACGCCGAGGATCGCCACTTCGGGCGCATTGATGATCGGTGTGAAGTTGAGGCCTCCGATGCCGCCCAGGCTGGAGATGGAGAAGCAACCGCCTTGCATGTCCGCCGGCGAGAGCTTGCCCTCGCGTGCCCTGGCGCTCACTTCGCCGAGCTCCTTGGCGAGCTGCATTACGCCTTTCCTGTCGCACTCCCGAATCACCGGTACCACCAGACCGTTGGGTGTATCTACTGCCACCCCGATGTTGTAGTACTGCTTGAGCACCAGGCTCTCCCCATCGGGCGACAGGGAGGCGTTGAACTGCGGAAATTGCTTGAGCGCCGCCACCGCTGCCTTGATCAGGAATGCGAGCAGGGTGACCCGAACGCCCTGCTTCTGACCTTCTTCGGCCATCTGCCTGCGGAAGGCTTCCAACTCGGTGATGTCGGCTTCGTCGTTCTGCGTGATATGCGGAATGGTCACCCAGTTGCGGTGCAGGTTGGCGCCCGAGATCTTCTTGATGCGCGAAAGCGCCTTCAGCTCAGTGGCGCCGAACTTGGCGAAATCCACCACTGGCAGCGGGAGCACGGAAAGCCCTCCGCCGGCAGGCGCAGCGGCAGGCCGGCTCAAGCTCGACTTGACGTAGCCCTGCACGTCGTCTTTCAGGATGCGCCCCTTCGGACCTGAGCCTTTGACCCTGGTCAGATCGACCCCGAGCTCGCGCGCGAAGCGGCGCACGCCGGGGCTCGCATGTGTATGCGCAAAACCAGCCTCGTCGACCGGCGCCAACGCTGGCGACGGAGCCACCGCTGGCACAGCAACCCCGGCCGGCTGCTGTGCCGGCGCCGCTTGCGGGGGCGCCGCGCGCGCGGCTGGAGCCGGTGCAGGCGCAGCAGCTTTGGGCGCTGCCGGCTGCACGGCGCCGTCTGCCTCGAGGGTCAGGATCGCGACTCCCTGCGAGACCTTGTCGCCCACCTTGACTTTCATCTCCTTGACCACGCCGCTGAACGGCGCGGGCACTTCCATGGTGGCCTTGTCGCTCTCGAGCGTGACCAGCGAGTCCTCGGCCTTCACGCTGTCGCCGGGCTTTACCAGCACCTCGATCACAGGCACATCCTTGAAGTCACCGATGTCTGGCACGACGACTTCTCTCATAGCGCCCAAGGTTTTCTCCTCGTTGTTGCGGCGTGCGTAGGGCTTGGTCCAGTCACACCGACGGCGGGTACGGCTTGTTGGGATCGATGCCGTACTTCGCGATCGCGCGCGCGACCGT
This sequence comes from Burkholderiales bacterium, assembly GCA_035622675.1. Taxonomy (GTDB): domain Bacteria; phylum Pseudomonadota; class Gammaproteobacteria; order Burkholderiales; family SHXO01; genus SHXO01. Next base: position 7,238 of record DASPUW010000240.1, read on the forward strand.
GGCCGCGGGCACGCCGCCGTCGTCGGCCAGTGCCTTCAGCGCGGCCAATGCGATGTAGTAGCGATCCACCTCGAAGAACTTGCGCAGCTGTTTACGGTAGTCGGAGCGTCCGTAGCCGTCCGTGCCGAGCACTCGATAGGTCCGCTTCACGAAAGGCCGGATCTGGTCGGCGAAAGTCCGCATGTAGTCTGTCGCAGCGACCGCCGGTCCGCGGCGCCCTTCCAGGCACAGCTCCACATAGGATTTGCCCTGCGGGTGCTCCGGGTGCAGCAGGTTCCAGCGCTCTATCTGCGCACCTTCGCGGCGCAGCTCGGTGAAGCTCGGGCAGCTCCAGATGTCGGCCAGCACGCCAAAGTCCTTCTTGAGCAGATCCGCGGCGGCGATCACTTCGCGCAGGATGGTGCCGCTGCCCATGAGCTGCACGCGCGGCGCCTTGTCCTCCGCGGCGCCTTCAGCGAACAAGTACATGCCCTTCAGAATGCCCGCCTGCGCACCCGCGGGCATGGCAGGATGAGCATAGTTCTCGTTCATCACCGTGATGTAGTAGAAGACGTCCTGCTGCTCCTTGTACATACGGCGCATCCCGTCCTGGACGATGACCGCCAGCTCGTAGGCGAAAGTAGGGTCGTACGAGATGCAGTTGGGGACAGTGGACGACAGCAGATGGCTGTGTCCATCCTCGTGCTGCAATCCCTCGCCGTTCAGAGTCGTGCGGCCGGACGTGCCGCCCAGCAGAAAGCCGTGCGTGCGGCTGTCGCCGGCGGCCCAGATCAAGTCGCCGACGCGCTGGAAGCCGAACATGGAGTAGAAGATGTAAAACGGGATCATCGGGATCCCATGCGTGCTGTAGGCAGTGCCAGCGGCGATCCACGAACACAGCGCGCCGGCTTCGTTGATCCCTTCCTGCAGAATCTGCCCGCTCTTGTCCTCCTTGTAGTACATGAGCTGCTCGGCGTCTTCCGGCTTGTAGAGCTGCCCGACCGAGGAGTAGATGCCGAGCTGCCGGAACATCCCTTCCATGCCGAAGGTGCGAGACTCGTCAGGCACGATCGGCACCACGTACTTGCCGACTTTCTTGTCGCGGATGATGGTGTTCAGGATGCGCACGAACGCCATCGTGGTGGACATTTCGCGGTCCTCGCTGCTCTTGAGCAGCGCATCGAAAGCCGACAGATCGGGCACCTCGAGGGACTGCGCCTTGCGCCGGCGCTGAGGCAGCGAGCCGCCCATGGCCTGCACGCGCTCCTTGAGGTACTGCATCTCGGGGCTGTCGTCTGCGGGCTTGCACAGCGGGACCTTTTCCAGCTGATCGTCCGCCACCGGAATGTTGAAGCGGTCGCGGAAGGCCTTGATGGAGATCGTGCCCATCTTCTTCTGTTGATGCGTGATCATCTGCCCTTCACCCGCCTCGCCCATCCCATAACCCTTGATGGTCTTGGCCAGGATCACCGTGGGCTGCCCCTGGTGCTTGACTGCCGCCGCGTACGCTGCATAGACCTTGTGTGGGTCGTGACCGCCGCGATTGAGCCGCCAGATATCGTCGTCCGACATGTTGGCCACCAGCTCGAGCAGCTCCGGATACTTGCCGAAGAAGTGCTTGCGCACGTAGGCGCCGTCCTTCGACTTGAACGTCTGATATTCGCCGTCGACCGCCTCCTCCATGCGTTTCAGCAGGAGGCCGTTCTTGTCCTTGGCGAGCAGCGTGTCCCAGTAGCTGCCCCAGATGACTTTGATCACGTTCCAGCCGGCACCGCGAAAATCCGCCTCCAGCTCCTGGATGATCTTGCCGTTGCCGCGCACCGGCCCGTCGAGCCGCTGCAGATTGCAATTCACCACGAAAATGAGATTATCCAGCCGCTCGCGCGCGGCTAACGAGATGGCTCCGAGCGATTCCGGCTCGTCCATCTCGCCGTCGCCCATGAACGCCCACACCTTACGGCCCTCGGTATCGAGAACGCCGCGGTCGCGCAGATACTTCATGAAGCGCGCCTGATAGATGGCCATGATCGGCCCGAGTCCCATCGACACGGTGGGAAACTGCCAGAAGTCCGGCATCAGCCACGGGTGGGGATAGGACGGTAACCCTCTGCCCTCCACTTCCTGCCGGAAGTTATCCAGCTGCTCGGCGCTGACCCGGCCCTCGAGGAAAGCGCGCGCGTAGATGCCTGGCGCCGAGTGCCCCTGGATGAACACCAGGTCTCCGCCGTGTTTGTCGCTCGGCGCGTGCCAGAAGTGGTTGAAACCCACGTCGTACAAGGTAGCGGCGGACGCGAAGCTGGCGATGTGCCCGCCTAGCTCGGAGGACACCTTGTTCGCGCGCACGACCATCGCCATCGCATTCCAACGGACGTAGGAGCGGATGCGGTGCTCGAGCTCGTGGTTGCCCGGCGAGCGCTCTTCCTGCCCCGGGGGGATGGTGTTGATGTATGCGGTGTTGGCGCTGTAGGGCAGGTTGGCGCCGGAACGGCGCGACTTGTCGATCAGCCGTTCCAGCAGATAGTGAGCGCGCCCGGCGCCCTCGTATTCGAGCACGCCGTCCAACGCATCCAGCCACTCCTGCGTCTCTTGTGGATCGTTATCCGGAAGCGGAGACATGTCCATGGTTTGGCCTCTGTTCAGCTTGGCCCCGTTTGGGGGCATCGTGGCAGTCGCGCCTGCATTCGTGATGCAGCCGCGCAACCAAAAAGTATACCAGCGAACGCCGCGCTAACTCGGCGCCTCAGCTCTTCTTCGGCGGGACGCGGCCTAGCAGATAAAACTCGTCGTTGGCGCGCATTCCAGTGACATGCGCCATGCGGTTCGACAGCGCAAACAAAGCGGTGATCGCGGCGATGTCCCAGATGTCCTCGTCGTTGAACCCGTGCAGGCGCAGCTGTTCGCGGTCCTGATCGGTGATCGTCTCCGGCGCGCGGGCGAGCTTGACGGCGAAGTCGAGCATCGCCTGCTGACGCGGCGTGAGGTCCGCGTGGCGATGATCGACCGCCACCTGGTCGGCGATGTAGGGATTCTTGGCGTAGATACGCAAGACGGCGCCATGGGCGATCACGCAGTAGGGGCAGCGGTTCGCGGCGCTGGTCGCAACCACGATCATCTCTTTCTCGGCTTTGCTCAACCCCGACTCGCGCAACATCAGTGCGTCGTGGTAGGCGAAGAAAGCGCGGAATTCGTCCGGCCGATGCGCCAAGGCGAGGAACACGTTCGGGATGAACCCGGCCTTCTCCTGCACCTGCAGCATGCGGTCTCGTATGTCGAACGGCAACCGTTCGGGCTCGGGTATCGGGTAGCGGCTGATGCGGTTGCTCATGCGCGATTGCCTCGCGAGAGAAAGGTGCGGGCACCGCCTGGATCGGTTCGCGCCCGCAACCTGGGGTGACTGTCAGTCGTAGTTGCGCAGATCTTCGATCACCTTGCCGTCGTTGGGAAGAGTCGCGGGCAGCTTGAATGCGATGTCACCACGCAGCTTGGACACTTCACGCAGCGTGTCAGCAATCTGCGCTGCCAGACCTTCGGCTGCGCTGCCATCGATCTCTACCTGCAGCGTCATGACGTCGTTCTTGTCCGCATCGTGAGCGACGGTCAGCCGTGCACGCAGAATCTCGCGATGTCGCTTCACCACTTCGTTCACCTGCGAAGGATGCACGAACATGCCTTTCACCTTGGTGGTCTGATCCGCCCGTCCCATCCAGCCTTTGATCCGCACATTGGTGCGGCCGCAGGGGCTGATGCCCGGCAAGAGCGCGGACAGGTCGCCGGTCGCGAAGCGGATCAGAGGATATTCGGCCGTGAGCGTAGTCACCACGACCTCGCCCACTTCGCCCTCCGGCACCGGGTCCCCGGTCCCCGGGCGCACGATCTCGACGATCACGCCCTCGTCCAGCACCAGCCCCTCGCGCGCTTCAGTTTCGTAGGCAATCAGGCCGAGATCCGCCGTTCCGTACGTCTGAAAACCTTCGATGCCGCGCTTGCGCAGCAGCTCGCGCACGCTCGGCAGGAACGCCTCTCCGCCGACCGCCGCCTTCTTCACGCTGCTCACGTCCTTGCCCATTTCGTCCGCCTTCTCGAGAATGATCTTCAGGAACGAAGGTGTCCCGGCGTAGCACGCGGGCCTCAGCTCGGCGATGGTGCTGACCTGCAGCTCGGTCTGCCCCACTCCGGCCGGGAACACCGGGCAGCCGAGCGCTTGGGCGGCCAGGTCCAGCATGAAGCCGGCGGGGGTGAAGTGGTAGGAGAAGGTGTTGTGCACCAGCTCGCCAGCACGAAAACCGGCAGCGTACAGCGCTCGAGCAAACCCCCAGTAATCCTTCTTGTCGCCCTGTGGATCGAAAATCGGACCGGGCGACGCAAACACCCGCGCCAGCTGCGACACCGGCACCGCGGTCATTCCGCCGAACGGAGCATCGGCTTTTTGTAGCGGCATGAGGTCCGACTTGCGTGTGAGCGGCAGACGGGCGAGCGTGGTGCGATCGGCCACCTCGTGGGGGTGCACGCCCTTTAACAGCTTGGCGAAGTAGGCTGCATTCTTTTTGGCATTCGCAATCTGCTCTTGCAGCGCGCGCATCAGCGCGCGCTCCCGCACCTCGGGGCTGCGCGTTTCCAGATCGTCGAAGTATTTGCTCATTGGATATCAGCCGCCAAGACGCCTACAGAACCGCCCCGGGCCTCGGACAGCAGATCGATCGGCCAACATGGTTCGCAACGGAAGCCGCATTTGTTTCATAGGTGAGATTTCGCACTGCTTGGCGCCTTTGCGTCTTGGCGGCTCAAGACTCACGCGAGCCAGCGCTTGCGCCGGCGATAATGCTTCGCGTCGCGGAAGCTCTTGCGGCCGGAGGTTGAGATGCCGAGGTAGAACTCCTTCACGTCTTCGTTGCCGGCTAGCTCTTTAGCCGGTCCATCCAGTACCACGCGGCCATTCTCCAAAATGTATCCGTAATCGGCGTGGTGCAGCGCCACGTTGGTGTTCTGCTCTGCCAGCAGGAAGCTCACCTTCTCGCGCTGGTTCAGGCTGCGCACGATCTCGAAGATCTCCTCGACGATCTGCGGCGCAAGCCCCATAGAGGGTTCGTCCAGCAGGATCATGCGGGGACGCGCCATCAGGGCGCGCCCCACCGCGGTCATCTGTTGCTCTCCCCCCGATGTGTAACCGGCTTGGCTGTTGCGGCGGTGTTTGAGCCGTGGAAAGTAGGTGTATACCTTTTCGAGATCTATCGCTGCTTCGCGGCCGGGGCGGGTAAAAGCGCCGGTGAGCAGATTTTCCTCCACCGTCAGATGGGCGAAGCAGTGGCGTCCTTCCATCACCTGCACGCCGCCGCGCTTGACTACCTCCGAGGGATTCAACTGATCGATGCGCTTGCCGTCGAACTCGATCGAACCTTTAGTCACCTCGCCGCGCTCGGCGCGCAGAAGGTTGGAGATCGCCTTGAGCGTGGTCGATTTGCCCGCGCCGTTGGCGCCGAGCAGCGCCACGATGGTTCCATCGCGCACCTCGAGGGACACGCCCTTCAACACCAGAATTACGTGGTCGTAGATGACCTCGATGTTGTTGATCGTCAGCAGCGGCCGCGCAGGCTGGCTGGACGCGGCCGAACTCATGGCGGCGACAACCACGTCGACCCGGGTTCCGCTCAGGCTCCGACCTTGCAGTCGCGTCGGGTGAGGTTCTTGTCCTTCGCGTACTTGGCCGCGGCCTCGTCCACCATTGGACGAATCACGGTCTCGTCCGCCTCGATCCAGTCGGATACGAACACCCACTTTGTGCCGTCCCATTGATGGATGCGCGCGTGGCGCGCACCCTCGTGGTCGCTGCACGAGACTTTGAGCGGCTGCAGCATGCCTGCGAGACCAAGCTGGCTGATGCGCTTCTGGTCCAGGGACAGGTTCTCGATTCCCCAGCGCACCTGCTCGCCGGTAAGCGGTTTCTTGCCGAATTTCCCCTGAGCGGTTCGGATCGACTCGACCAGCAGCATGGCGTTGATCAGGCCGCGGTTGTAGAGCACGTGCCCGACGTCCTCCTTCTGACCGGCGCCTTTGCCCTTGCCATACACATATTTGAGGACGTCGGCGTGCACGGCGCTCTGGCCTGCGGAATGTTGCAGAGCGAGCGCGTTGTAACCTTTCGCGTCCACCCCTGCCGGCAGTACATCGGGCTCCGCGCCCGCCCACCAGACGCCATACATGTGGTCGCGCGGATAGTTGACCGCCACCGCCTCTTTGATCGCGGTCGAATTCATCACGCCCCAGCCCCACAGGAAAACGTAGTCGGGACGGCTTTGGCGCACCTGCAGCCAGGCAGCCTTCTGCTCTACGCCCGGGTGTGTCACCGGAATGAGCATCAGCTCGAAACCGAGGCGCTTGGCGCGCTCCTGCAGCAGTGGGATCGGCTCCTTGCCGTAAGGCGAGTCGTGATACACCAGCGCGATCTTCTTGCCCTTCAACTTGTCCAGGCCGCCATTTATCTGCCCGACGTGCTGGATCAGGACGTCCGCCGCATCCCAGTACGTGCCGAGGAGCGGAAAATTCCACTGAAACACGCTGCCGTCGACCGATTCGGATCGGCCGTAGCCCATGGTGATCAGCGGAATCTTGTCCGTGAACACCTTCTCGGTGAGCGCGTATGTGATGCCGGTGGACAGCGGGCTGAAGGCGGCCGCACCGGTAGGGCCTTTGCCCTTCAAGCGCTCGTAGCACTCGACGCCGCGGTCGGTCGCGTACCCGGTTTCGCACTCCTCGGACACGATCTTGACGCCGTTGATACCACCGTCTCTTTCGTTCACGAGCGTGAGATAGTCGGCATAACCGTTCGCGAACGGGATCCCGTTGGGCGCGTACGGCCCGCTCCGGTAGACCAGCATCGGGACGAACTGTTCGTTGGCCTGAGCCAGCGCTGCATCCGTGTTGGTGAGAACACCTGCGGCGACAGCCGCCGCCAGCAACGTCGCTGCGTTCAAGAATTTCGGCATGTGGGCTCCTCCTTCCGTATGTATGTTAGCGCGGGCGGTGGCCCGCTGCTTCTCGGTCGAGATCCGTGAAAATCTAATAAGGGAACGGCCACAGGCGCAGCTTCTCTTTGCCGATGCGCCATAGCCGCGCCAATCCCAGCGGCTCCACAATCAGAAAAAACACGATCAGGCAGCCGAAGATCATCGCTTCCAGGTGCGAGATCATCGCCGTCGAGATCGATATTCCGAGCCATTGTGGCAGCTGATTCAGCACCAGGGGCAAGACCGTGATGAAGGCGGCGCCAAGGAAGCTCCCCAGGATCGAACCCAGCCCGCCGATGATCACCATGAACAGGATGCTGAACGAGCGGTTGACGTCGAAGGCGAGCGGTTCCCAGGAGCCCAAGTGGACGAAAGCCCACAACCCCCCGGCCACACCGATGAAAAACGAGCTCACGGCGAAGGCGGATAGCTTGGCGTACATCGGGCGGATACCGATGATCTCGGCGGCAACGTCCATGTCGCGGGTCGCCATCCAGGCCCGGCCGATCCGCCCGCGCACGAGATTCTTGGCCACCGCGGCGAACAACACCAGGATCGACAGGCACAGCAAGTATTTTTTGACCGGGGTGTCGAAGGTGAGTTCGAACAGCGTGACCGGCGGAGCGGTAATGGAGCCCGACGGGGTGTTGTTGCTGAACCACGCGACCCGGCTGAACACCCAGTCCAGAAAGAACTGCGCGGCCAGAGTAGCGACCGCCAGGTAGTAGCCCTTGATGCGCAGACTGGGGATGCCGAAGGCGATGCCCACCAGAGTGCTCACGCCGCCGGCCAGCAGGAAGGCGACCAGCGGGTTGAGCGCCGGAATCCGCACACACAGGTTGTAGGCCGCGTAGGCGCCCACCGCCATGAACCCGCCTGTGCCGAGCGAAAGCTGGCCGCAATAGCCGACCAGCAGATTGAGGCCGAGCGCGGCCAGCGCGAGGATCAGAAAAGGGATGAGAATCGCGCGCAGCAGGTATTCGCTCGAAACGAGAGGCACCAGGACCAAGCCGACCGCGAGCCACAGCGCGATGAAGAGCTGATCCTGGCGGATCGGGAACACCGCCTGATCGGCGCCGTAGGTGGTCTTGAACTGCCCGGCTTCGCGGTAAAGCATCGTGGTTGTAGCCGTGATCCGTCCGCTATGCGCTCATACTCGGTCGATGTGGCGCTCGCCGAACAGCCCTTCGGGCCGCACCAGCAAAAACAGGAGCGCGAGCACGTAGGCAAACCAGTTCTCGATGCCCCCGCCGACCGCCGGCCCGAGATAGACCTCAGACACCTTTTCGCCGACGCCGATGATGAGTCCGCCCACAACCGCCCCGACGATCGATTCGAAGCCGCCCAGGATCAGCACCGGCAGCGCCTTGAGCGCCACCAGGCCAAGCGAGAACTGCACGCCAAGCTTGGACCCCCACACGATTCCGGCGACCAGTGCAACCAGTCCCGCGACGGACCAGACGATCACCCAGATGTAGTTCAGCGGAATACCAACCGACTGTGCTGCCTGGTGGTCATCGGCGACCGCACGCAGCGCACGTCCGATGCGCGTTCGCTGGAAGAAGACGCCCAAACCGAGCATCAGGAGGCCGGCGATCAGCGCTGCGGCCAGGTCTTCGCTGGGCACCAGCACGCCGCCCGGAACCATCGACTCGAACAGTACGATCGGCCGCTTGGGGACGCCGACGTCGAGCGCGTACACGTCACTGCCCCACACCGCTTGCCCGAAGCCGTCGAGGATGTAGGAGATCCCCAAGGTCGCCATGAACAGGCTGATGCCCGGCTGATTCACGAGCGGCCGCAACACCAGTCGCTCGATCACCCAGGCGAGCGCGATCATCACGGCGATCGTGAGCAGCAGCGCGATCAGGAATGGGCTGAACGTCTGCTTGAGGATCTCCATCAGACGGACCAAGGTCAGAGCCGCGAACAGGACCATGGCGCCTTGCGCGAAGTTGAAGACACCGGAGGCTTTGAAGATCAGCACAAAACCGAGCGCCACCAGCGAGTAGAGCACGCCGGCCATCAGCCCACCGAGCACGACTTCGAGGAAGAATCCCATGATCCCGTCAGTGGCGCACGCCCAGATAGGCGTCGATCACAGCTTGGTTGCGGCGCACTTCGTCAGGGCTGCCGTCCCCGATCTTGCGCCCGTAGTCGAGCACCACGACGCGATCCGACAGGTCCATCACGACCCCCATATCGTGCTCGATCAGAACGATGGTGGTCCCGAACTCGTCGTTCACGTCCAGGATGAAGCGGCACATGTCCTCTTTCTCTTCGAGGTTCATGCCCGCCATCGGCTCGTCGAGCAGCAGCAGCTCGGGTTCCGCCGCCAGCGCGCGCGCCAGCTCGACCCGCTTCTGCAGGCCGTATGCGAGGCGCCCCACGGGTGTCTTCCGGATGTGCTCGATCTGGAGGAAATCGATGATGTGCTCGACTTTGCGGCGGTGCGCGAGCTCTTCGCTGCGCGCTTTGCCGAAGTACAGGCATTGGAACAGGAAGCCGGCGTGCATCTTCAGCGTGCGCCCGGTCATGATGTTGTCGAGCACCGTCATGCCCTTGAACAGCGCGATGTTCTGAAACGTGCGCGCGATGCCCCGCCGCGCCGCTTCGTGCGGACGCATCTGACGGTAGGTCGTCCCCTTGTAGGTGACCGCGCCCTGACTCGGGTGGTAAACGCCGTTGATCACGTTGAGCAGCGAGCTCTTGCCCGCACCGTTCGGGCCGATGATGGCGCGAATCTCGTGGCTGCGCACCTCGAAGCTGACGTCGTCGAGCGCTTTGACTCCGCCGAACGCGAGCGAGATACCGTCGAGTTTGAGGAGCACGTCGCCGATGCTGCGCTGAGACGGTACTGGGCTCATCGTCACGCGCTATTGCGCATCGCCGCGGGCGGATAGGTCGCGGCGTCGCGTATGCTGACGTCCGCTTCGATCACCCCGCTGCGGCCGTCCTCGAACTTCACCTGCGTGTCGATGTGCTGCACGCTCTTGCCTTCGTACAACGCGTCGACCAGCCGACCGTACTTGTCTGCAATGAAACCGCGCCGGACCTTGCGCGTGCGGGTGAGCTCATCGTCGTCGGGATCGAGCTCCTTGTGCAGGATGAGGAAGCGCCGCACCTGAGATTCGGCCACCATGGGATCGGCGGCGAGCTCCGCGTTGACTTTCTCCACGCAGCGCGCGATCAGATCATAGACCTGCGGCTTGCCGGCCAGGTCGGTGTAGCCGCTGTAGGCGAGATTGCGCCGCTCGGCCCAATTGCCGACGGCGCCCAGGTCGATATTGATGAAGGCGCAGACCATATCGCGCCCATGACCAAAGGCGACCGCCTCTTTCACGTACGGGAAGAACTTGAGCTTATTCTCGATGTAGTTGGGGGCAAACACAGCGCCGCTCGAGAGCTTGCCTACATCCTTGGCGCGGTCGATGATCTTGAGGTGACCATCCGCATCGAAGAGTCCTGCGTCTCCGGTGCGGAAGTAACCCTGCGCATCGAATACCTCGGCGGTGGAATCAGGACGCCGGTAGTACTCCTTCAGCAAGGCACGGCTGCGAACCAGCACCTCACCGTCCTCTGCGATCCGCACCTCGACCCCCGGTGCCGGCGGACCGACCGTATCGAGCTTGATATGCCGATCCGGCTGCAAGCACACGTACGCACAGGTTTCGGTCGAACCGTAGAGCTGCTTGAGATTGACGCCGATCGACCGGTAGAAGCGGAACAGGTCAGGGCCGATCGCCGCCCCGGCCGTATAGGCGACGCGAATGCGGCTCATGCCGAGCACGTTGCGCAGCGGTCCGAACACCAGCACGCTGCCGAGCGCGTACAGCAGACGGTCCAGCGGCGACACACCCGGCTTGCGGTCCAGGATCTCGGCCCCGCAGCGGCGCGCAACGCCCAGGAACCAGTGGAACAGCGCACGCTTCAAGCGCGACGCGTCTTCCATCCGAATCATGACCTGGGTCAGCAGGTTCTCGAACACGCGTGGCGGAGCGAAATAATAAGTGGGGCCGATCTCGCGCATGTCGGTCATGACGGTGTCACCCGACTCGGGACAGTTGATGGTGAAGCCGGCCACCAGGGCCTGCGCATAAGAGAACAGGTTGTCTCCGACCCAGGCCATGGGGAGATAGGACAGCACCTCATCGCCGGGGCCGAGGTGATCGAAGTCGCAGCCCCCGCGCGCTGCGGCGATCAATGCGGCATGAGTGTGGCACACGCCCTTGGGCTTGCCGGTCGTACCCGACGTGTAGAGCATGATGGCGATGTCGGAGCTCGAGCCCTGATTCACCTCGCGCAAAAAAAACTCCGGATGGGCAGCGTCGAAGTCTCTCCCCACCTGTTGCACATCGGCGTACGCGCGCAGGAAGGTCTGGCTGTAGTGGCGCATGCCCCGCGGGTCTTCGAACACGATGTGGACGAGCTTGGAGAGCTGGCCCCTGATCTCGAGCAGCTTGTCCACCTGCTCCTGGTCCTCCACCACCGCGAAGCGCACATCGGCGTCGTCCAGGATGTACGCCATCTCAAGCGCAATCGCGTCCTGATAGAGCGGCACTGCGACGCCCCCGAGGACCTGCGCGGCGGCGATCGCCCAGTACAGCTGCGGACGGTTGTCGCCAATGACCGCGAGGTGGTCGCCGCGCTTGAAGCCCATGGCTGCCAGTCCGCAGGCCAGAGCGCGCACGTTCGCGGCGGCCTCGCTCCAGGTCCAGGATTGCCAGATGCCAAGATCCTTTTCGCGCGCGCTGGTTTGCGTACCATGAACTCGGGCATGCTCGAGCAACAACCGTGGGAACGTGTCGGCAACGGCAGGCGGCGCGGCGCCGTTCATCTCGGAAGGCACTGGGAACCCCTTAGGTTTTTTAGTTGGACGCTCGGTAGCCGTTGCCGCTGCGAGGGCGTGGCGGAGCCAATGGTATACGGCTTTTCCGCTGGTTCACAGCGCGCGGGACGATGCTGCGCTGCGAAAAGGATGGTCAAAGGGCCGCCGACCGGCCGCCCGTGCGAAGTCTTCAGTGCAGCTGCGGTTTCTTCAGGAAGTCGTTGCGATCGGCTGTGCGCACCCGCACGCGCACCAGCGCACCCTCGCGCGCCAGGGTGAGAGGAACTTCGACGCCTGCCGCGCCCAGCCGCCACACTTTGCGAAACAGATCGGCGAGGGTGGACGCGCGCTCACCCGCGACCTCGAGCACCAGATCGCCCGAGCGCACGCCTGCGCGTTCCGCCGGGCCTCCGTTGGCCAGCCCGCCGACCACGAGCTGGCCGCCGGCCTCCGTCGTATACATGCCGAGCCACGGACGTGGCGGGCGGTTGGCGCGCCCCATCGCGAGCATGTCGTCCAGAATCGGTTCGAGTGGATCGATCGGTACGATCATGTTGCCTTGGACGGTCTCCCCCCCAAGCGCTTCCTGCACCAGCAGCGATCCGATCCCGAGCAGGCGACCATCTGCGCCCAGCAGGGCGGCGCCGCCCCACTGCGGATGCGCGGGAGCGGTGAACAAGGCTTCGTCGAGCACGTACTCCCAATAGCCGGCGAATTCTCGCTTGGCGACGATCTTGGCCCGTAGCGCGTGAGGCCGTCCGCCATAGCCGATGACCGTCACCTCCTCGCCGACCGAGCAAGAGCTGGCCGAACCGCGCTCGATCAGCGGCACATCGAGACGGCCCAACGCCTGCACCAGACCGAAGCCCGTCACCTGGTCGTAAGCCAGCGCATGACCAGGCAGAGCGGATCCCCCGTTCGTCGTGAGCCAGATGGTCTGTGCTTCAGTGATCAGGTAACCGATCGTCAGCACCACCCCGTCAGCGCGGAGCACTACGCCGTTGCCGACGCGCTCGGTGCCGAGGATTGAGGCGGTGAAAGCGTCCTGCGGAATCTCTGTGCGCACCATCACTACCGCATCGAGCGCTGCGTCAAGGTCGAAACCCATCTGCTCCGCCCGCGGCTGAAGCTCCGCCGGGAAAGCCCAATCAGTCGGCTCGGACATGTGAAAGCTGTGGCAGGGAAAATATCAATCGTCGCGCGCGTCCATCTTACGCCATTGCATGGCACGAAGCGGTGCGCCGACGCATTCGCCGCATTCCCCTGCATGGGGTTTTTTGGTTACCCTTGCGCCTGGGGCCAGGTGCGGCGATGATCGCCGCACCAGCGGACCAGAGCTTCGCCAGCCAGGAGACTATCGGATGTCCACGCTCAAGACGAACGATGGTGTGCAGTTGTATTACGAGGAAACTGGCAGCGGCACACCCATCGTCTTCGTGCACGAGTTTGCCGGCGACTGGCGCAGCTGGGAGCCGCAGGTGCGCCACTTTTCACGCCGTTATCGCTGCATCACGTTCAATGCGCGCGGCTATCCGCCCTCGGACGTCCCGCAGGAGGTGGAACGCTACAGCCAAGAGCGGGCGCGCGACGACATCCTCGGGGTGCTCGACGCGCTCGGCATCGCGCGGGCGCATCTCGTGGGCAATTCAATGGGGGGGTTCGCCACGCTGCACTTCGGCATGGCATATTCGCAGCGCGCGCTTGGTCTGGTCGTTGCGGGGTGCGGATACGGCACACATCCATCCCAGTATGCGCAGTTTCAGGAGCAGTCACGTGCGCTGGCCAAGAGCATGCTGGAAGACGGCATGGTCAAGGCCGCGGCCACATACGGGCACGGGCCCGGTCGCCTGCAATTGAAGCAGAAGGACCCGCGCGGGTTCGCCGAATTCGAGCGCAACTTTTCGGAGCATTCGGCGCGGGGCTCAGCGAATACCCTGCTGGGCTGCCAGGCTCGGCGGCCGTCGCTCTACAACCTGGCGGCGGACATGGCGCGGATCTCTGTGCCGCTGCTCATCGTCGCCGGAGACGGGGACGAACCCACGCTGGAACCCTCGCTGCTCATGAAGCGCACCATTCCAACCGCCGCTCTGGCCGTCATGCCCGGCACTGGGCACATGCACAATCTCGAGGAGCCGGCGCTGTTCAATCATCTGCTCGAGGATTTCTTTCATCAGGTGGAAAGCGGCCGCTGGGCGCCACGGGGTGCGTAACGTGGCACTCGGGCAGGCGCTGTCTCATCTGCGCGTGATCGATCTCACGCGCGTGCGCGCAGGGCCGACCTGCGTCAAGCAATTCGCCGATTGGGGTGCGGATGTCATCAAGGTCGAGATGCCCGGCGGTGTGGCCGACGACGGGTTCGGTCCGCGGCACGGCTCGGACTTCCAGAATCTGCATCGCAACAAACGCTCGCTGACGCTTAACCTCAAGGACGCCCGCGGCGTCGAAGTGCTCAAGCGGCTGGTCAAGACCGCCGACGTGCTGGTGGAGAACTATAGGCCCGACGTCAAGCACAAGCTGGGAATCGACTATCAAGCGCTATCGGCGGAGAATCCCGCGCTGATCTACGCCAGCATTTCCGGCTTCGGGCAAGACGGACCGTACCGCGACCGCGCCGGCTTCGATCAAGTGGCGCAAGGCATGGGCGGCCTCATGTGGGTGACCGGGCTGCCGGGGCACGGGCCGGTGCGGGCCGGCATCCCGGTCGCGGATTTGAGCGCCGGCCTGTTCGCGGCGCTCGGCGTTCTCATCGCCCTGCAGGAACGCAGCCGCTCCGGTCAGGGGCAGTGGGTGCAAAGCTCGCTGTTGTCCGCGATGGTGGCGATGATGGACTTTCAGGCCGCACGTTGGCTGGTCGAGGGAGTGGTGCCAGGGCAGGCCGGAAACGACCACCCGACCTCGATGCCAACCAGCGTCTATCCGACCGCCGACGGCTTCGTCAACATCGCAGCCGCCGGCAAGGTGATCTACGCGCGTTTCTGCCAGTCACTGGGTGCACCCGAGCTGCAGACCAACCCGGATTTCTCGAGCGAGGCGCTGCGCTCGGCCAATCGCGTCGCGCTAAACCGCGCCATCGCCGAGCGCACGCGCCGCTATACGTCGCAGGCGCTGATCGACCTGCTCAATGACGCGGGCGTCCCCTGCGGGCCGATATACAAGATGGACGAAATGTTCGCGGATCCCCAGGTGCGGCACCTCGGCATGGCGAGCGCCGTGCCGAAGCCCGACGGCGGCGAGCTCAACCTGGTCGGGCCCGCGCTGCGGTTGTCGCGCACCCCGGCCCGGATGCGGCGAGCAATCGGACCACCCGGGGAGCACAACGACGAGATCCTGGGCGAGCTCGGCTATTCGGAACAGCAGATCGCCGAGCTGCGCAACGCTAACGTGATTTGAGGGTCAACGATGAGCAAACCAAGACTGCGCGTGGAGCGCGACGGCCCGATCGGGCGCATGTTGTTCGACAACCCGGAGCGGCGCAACGCCATCAGTTCGGATATGTGGCGCGCGATTCCGCAGGCGATGACCGAGTTCGATGCGGACTCGGAGATTCGCTGTATCGTGCTGCGCGGGGAAGGCACCCTCGCCTTCGCGGCCGGCGCTGACATCTCCGAATTCGAGCAACGCCGCTCGAGCGAGAGCGCAGTCAGGGAATACGAGGGCCTGGTGGACGCTGCACAGCACGCCATCGAAGATTCGGACAAGCCGGTCATCGCGCTGATCCACGGGTTCTGCATCGGCGGCGGCGTGGAGACGGCGCTCGCCTGCGACCTGCGTTACGCGTCGGCCTCCAGCCAGTTCGCCATTCCCGCCGCCCGCCTGGGGGTCGGCTACGGCGTGCACGGCACCAACCGGCTGGTAGCGACGGTTGGTCACGCTGCGGCGCGCGAGATCATGTTCACCGGTCGCCGCTACAACGCCGAGCAGGCGCTCGCGATGGGCCTGGTGAATCGAGTCGTGCCGGATGCAGACCTGGACGGCTACGTGGGCGAGCTGGCTTTGCAGCTGGCCGGCAATGCGCCGCTGACGATCGCAGCGTCCAAGAACATCATCAACGCCCTCATCGAAGCGCACGGCGATTTCACCGAGGCAGACGCACTGGTGGCCCGCTGCATGGCGAGCGCGGACTATCAGGAAGGCCGGCGCGCGTTCATGGAGAAGCGCGCGCCGCGCTTCAAAGGGAAGTAGGCGGAGCAGCGGCCATCATGGCATTGACCGCGTGGTCTTCGCGCGCGGCTGGGGCGTTTCTGTTCCTTTGCCTGCTGCAATGCGCGTTCTGGAGCGTTGGCGTCTGCGGTGCGCAGCAGACGCCGCCGCCGGAATTTCCCACGGTTTGGGAGGCGCCGCCGGGCGATCCAGCCGAGCTGGAGGCCGCTGGCTTGGCCAAGGTGCTGTGCTCGGCCGTGTTCATTACCGGCCGCCAGCTCGCTGCAGCCATGGAGGAAGACGGCTTCTTCGTCTCTCCGCCTGAGAGACGGCGCGCAGTCAAATCGGTAGCGGTCGACCCGCAGGAGCACGCGGTGAGGGTGACCCTGCCCGATGGCGTGACGCGCAGCGCCAAACTGTACGGTGATCAAGGCTGTGTCACGCTGCCGAGCGGGTCGCGCTCGGTGTTCTTCGCGCCGGTGCGGGTCGAGTCCCGCGCTGCAGACGCAGCGCTGCCTTGGCCGCTTGGGGATCGCCTCCCGCAGACGCCGTTGCCACCCGAAGTCGATATAGTGAAAGCGGCAGCAGCGGCCGCTGCGGCGTTCGATCCTGCGGAAGCGCTCACGGCCGCGTTCGTCGTTGCGTACAAGGGCCGCATCATCGCGGAACGCTATCAGAGCGGACTCAACCAGACGACGCGGCTTCCTGGCTGGTCCATGGGAAAGAGCATTACGGCTACGCTGCTCGGTCAGCTCGTCCAGGAGGGTGTGTACGACCCGTGGGCGCCGGCGCCGGTGGACGAGTGGCAGAACGCGGGCGATCCGCGGCAGGCGATCCGCATCGCCGACCTGCTTCGCATGTCGAGCGGACTTCGCTTCCTCGCTCCGCAAGATCCCGACTTCGACCCCGCGCGGGGCTACCCCGATCATCTGTACGTTTACACCGGCGCAATCGATGCCTACCGGTGGGCGATCACGCGACCATCGCAGTGGCCGCCCAACACGGTGGCGCGATACCGCAACTCCGACCCGCTGGTGATCAACTATCTCATCAAGAAAGCCGTCATCGCTCGCGGACAGGAATACCTGTCCTATCCGCAACGCCATCTGTTCGACAAGCTCGGCATCCGCCACATGGTTCTCGAAACCGACCCGTACGGGAATTTTCTGCTGCAAGGCTACGAGCTGGGCAGCGCCCGCGACTGGCTGCGTCTCGGCCTGCTGTATCTGCAGGATGGTGTGTGGAGCGGGGAACGGCTGCTGCCGCAAGGCTGGGCGGACTTCGTGCGCACGCCTGCGCCAGCCTGGCCGCAGCCGGTCTACGGCGCATTCTTCTGGCTCAACCGGACCCAGAGCTGGCCGGTACCGCAGGACGCTTACTTCATGGCTGGATCCGGGGGCCAGTACACGATCATTATTCCCACTCACGACCTCGTCGTGGTGCGGCTCGGGCACTACAAGGGCGTGGAGCAGGGGACTCGGGCTCTGCGCCTAGCGCTCGAGCTGCTGCTTCAGGCGGTACCGCAAGTGCGACAGCCGTGGCAACCCCCCTCCGATCCGAAGCGGTGACGCGCGTGTTGCGACCGGACGATGCGGCACAGCGGGACATTGAGGATTTTGGTCCCGCTCGCTTGCGCAGCGACGGCGACGTCCCTCAACCGTCGGAGGCAGCCGAGTCCGCTTATGCCTGGATGCGTCTCGTTGCCGCGTTGATGCTCTCGACCATCGGCGGCCTAGGCATGTGGGCGGTCATCGTCGCCCTGCCGGCCGTGCAGGCTGAATTCGGTACCGCTCGTGCTGCCGCGTCGCTCCCGTACACGACGACGATGGTGGGATTCGGTCTCGGCGGAATTCTCATGGGCGGGCTGTCTGACCGGTTTGGCATAGTGGCGCCGGTTGTGATCGGTGCGATTGCGTTAGCGCTGGGTTGCGCCGCGGCGGGCGGCGCGACGAGCTTGTGGCAGCTCGCGCTGGCCCAAGGTGCGTTGATCGGGGTCGGCAGTTCGGCCACTTTCGGGCCGCTGATCGCGGACACTTCGGTGTGGTTCGTACGCCGGCGGGGCATCGCGGTCGGCATCATTGCCAGCGGCAACTACCTGGCGGGCGCGCTCTGGCCGCCGATCGTGCAGCATTTCATCGCAGCTGCGGGCTGGCGCGCGACGTACTTCGGAATCGCGGTGTTCTGTGTGGCCAGCATGCTCCCGCTCACGTTTATCCTGAGGAGACCGCGCCCCGCGCTGGGAGTGCGTGCGGGGCGGCCCAAGCTCGACTCACGATCCGCGCGCGGCCTGGGTCTCACGCCTGGGGCGCTGCAAGCGCTGCTCTGCGTGGCAGGCGTGGCGTGCTGCGTGGCGATGTCGATGCCGCAGGTTCACATCGTCGCCTACTGCGCCGACCTCGGTTATGGGCCCGCACGAGGCGCTCAGATGCTGTCCGTCATGCTCGGCTTCGGCATCCTGAGCCGGCTCGCGTTCGGCTTCATCTCGGACCGCATCGGGGGATTGCGCACCCTTCTGCTCGGCTCGAGCCTGCAGGGCGTCGCGCTGCTGCTGTTTGTGCCGTTCGATGGTCTGGCGTCGCTGTTCGTCATTGCCGCGCTGTTCGGGCTCTTCCAGGGCGGCATCGTTCCCTCGTATGCCATCATCGTCAGCGAACATTTCCCGTCGGCGGAGGCTGGAACCCGGATCGGCGTCGTGCTGATGGCGACGCTATTCGGTATGGCACTCGGTGGGTGGATGTCGGGGCAAATTTTCGACTGGACCGGTTCCTACCATGCCGCATTCGTGAATGGTATCGCCTGGAACCTGCTGAACGTGTCAATCGTGGTGTGGCTGCTGCGGCGCTCCGGGATCAGCGCTGCGCGCGCTCGGGAATCTTCAGCATAGCGGCGGCCCTGCCCAGAAGTAACGTCCCCGCTCGCCCCTAGAGCACCGGTCTCACGCTTCCAGCGACCGCCTAATGGCGGTAGCCACTTGCTAATAGAAATACGAATCCTTACCATTACCACTCGTATTACTACAAGAAGTGTCCGGCTTCGTCTGCAAGCGCGCTCAGGGGCTGGCGTCTGCATCGATTTGGTGAGGGGACTGAGCAATGAACAAGAACACGCGTTTTTGGAGCGTGCTGCTGTCTGGCGCGCTCGTCATGTCCGGGGGGGCTGTTGCCGACGAAGGGCTGTTCGGTTACGTCAAAGGGGCGGAACCGCTGCCCAAGGGTTCATGGGACGCAGAGCAGTGGTTCACTTGGCGCGGGGGCAAGGAGCAGGGATCCTACAACGCCCTGGATACCAAGACCGAGGTCGAGTACGGGTTCACCGACCGGTTCTCCGGGTCGGTCGCCTTCTTCGGGCTGGGAATCAATACCAGCGGCCTGATGATCGACGCATATCTGCCCGGAGACAAGAATTATCCGTGGAGACCCGCTGGGGTCGAAGCGGCGGTGAAATACAATTACTTGACGCCCGCTCTGGATGACTTTGGGCTCGCGCAGTACACCTCGCTCAGCTACTTCTGGTACGACGTCAATTCGGGCTTTCGCAAGAACGTCTACTCGTTTGAGACGTTCCTGATCGCCCAGAAGTACTACCTGGACGGCCAGCTGGTGGTGGCTGCCAATCTGGGCATTGAGGCGGATAGCGCGACTCGGCAGCCGATCCAAGGATTGCCGGCGGACTTCGAGTGGCCGCTTACACCCGAGATGGAAATCGCGATCACCGCCAGCGCTGGCATCACGTATCGGGTGATCTCGAACTGGTTCATCGGCGCCGAGATCTTCTACCAGACCGAGCATGAGACTGTGGTGGGGCAGGAGCGCTGGTCGCTGCAGGCAGGCCCTACCATTCACTATGCGGCCAGGGATTGGTGGGTAACGCTCACCTGGATGCCGCAGCTGGTCGGCGGCGGCACTCCATACCCGGGACAAACCTACAGTCAGCAGCTGATCGAGAAGACCTCGCAGGAGGTCCGTCTCAAGATCGGTATCAACTTCTAAAGTCCAACGTGCGACCCATCCCGGCATTCGTCCTTCTGCCCGCCGCGTTGGTGGCTCCAGCGGCGGCCTACGCCGCGGAGTACCTCACTGTACCTCAGGCACAGCAGCTCCTCTTCGCCGAGGCCGACCGCTTCGTCGACGCAGCAGTGGAGCTCAGCGACGATCAGCGCAAAGCTATCGAGGACAAGAGCGGCGTTCGGCAGCGGTGGAAAAAGCAGGCGGTGTGGCGAGCCGAAAAGGCCGGGCAGCTACTCGGCTGGTTCATCGTCGACGAGGTCGTCGGCAAGCATGAGTTCATCACCTACGCCGCCGGTCTGACGCCGGACGGCAAGGTGCGCGGGATCGAGATCCTCGCCTACCGCGAGACGCACGGCTATCAGGTCCGCAACCCCGAGTGGCGGCATCATTTCGAGGGCAAAACGCTGGCCGATCCGTTCAAGCTGGAACAGGACATCCCCAACATCGCCGGAGCGACGCTGTCCTGTAAGAACGTTACCAACGGGGTCAAGCGCCTGCTGGCATTGCAGCAGGTGATGCTGAGGTGAGGCTCGCGCGGATGGTAGTCGCGACGCGCCAAACGGCGCACTTCGAGCCGCTTTCAGAACTCGGTATGAACCCTCAGCCGCGGCGGGAGAATACGCGCTCGAGGTGCTCCATGTCGTTCACCACGCGCCACTCGGTGGCTCCGGCGGCGCGCGCGCGCTTTTCCCACCACTCGAGCCGGCCCATGTAGCGGCGCGGATCGACGTTGTCCGTACTGAGCTTGGAAACGTTCAGCGCGATGATCCGGATGCCGTCGAGCTTGATCGGGAAGTTGCGCACGGTCTTGTAGTCGAGCTCCTCCTGCATGTCGGAGAAGATGATGACGGTCTTCCGGCCGGCGCCCGTCTCGTTAAGGAACTCTGCCGCCTGTACCAGACCGCCGGTGATGTCGGTATAAGCTGTGCCTTTCGCGTTCTGGGTCGAGTGCGCAAACTGCGCCATCTTCTCGCCGAACGCTTTCTTCTGACCGTTGGCCTGGATCGGATCCTTGGTCAAGCTCACCTTGGCCACGATGTCCTTCTCGCTGAAGCTGCGGCTCTTGATGGTCGCCACCGCCAGCGAATCACCCGGCTCGAGACTGCCGAGCAGGTAATTGACCACACCTTGCGCCTTGTTCACCTCCTTCGTGTACGTGCCGGAGGTATCGACCAGGACGTATACCGCCTGATTGTGGTTGACCGCGGGACCGCAGCCCGCACACACGGCGAGTACGCCGAGGGCCAGCGTCGCTGTCGTGAGCTTCATAGCACCTCCTCGCCGCTCGTGGCGGGCTGGGGGAATGCAGGCGCACTCTGCAGCTTTTCCTTGTGCGACGCGGTCTCCGGCACCTTCCGGATCCAGCGTTCTATCGCCAGGGGCGCGAAGATCAACACGTCGTAGAAGTTGACGGCCAGCTTGCCCGCTTCGCCTGCCAGGCTCGCGCCGACCCGCAGCGAGAACGCCGCGCCGCGAATGAGGAGCGTGAAGCCCGCGCCGACCACAATTCTGCCCGAGCCCACGAAATACTCGAGCGGGATGGCGACAAACGCGAGCGCGAACGGCAAGGTGAAGCCCAGGATCATCTGGCCGAAGGTGGGGATGCGTGTGACCCAGCTGGCTTCAGTCTGGACAGCTGCGGCCGAGCCGAGGCTCTGCTTCAGCGCGACGTCGGCGGCGATGATGGAGTCGCGCATCACGGCGAGCGCGACTTCGACGCCGGCCAGAACCAGCAGGATGGCAAGCGACACCCACATCAGACGACGGCGCATCTTCTCGGTGATGTTTCCCAAGGGAAAGAGGTTCGTGAAGCGAAGGGTTTCCATGAGAAACAGCCCCATGAGCGTCTCGAACAGGATGATGACCAGAGCAGCGATCTCCGATGCGCGCAGCGTATCGGTGATGTAGTCGCCGCCGCCTACCATGGCCGACATGGGCAGTGAGATCAACTTGAAGTTGACGTAGGCGCCACCGAACGCGATCAGCATCACCAGCGAAGAGATGAAGAACTGAGTCGAAGCCGATGAGGTGAGGGCATTCTCGACCTCCGTGCGGCGCGCGAAAATGCTCTCCAGCTTCTCGACGTTGGCGTCGATCTTGGCTGCGCTGTCGTTCAGGCTGGTGATGTTGCGCTCGACCTGCATCAGCGTCTGGCTGGCCGAGCGCCAGAACGGCACGCAGGTGCTGAGGATCTTGTGGCGCTGCTGGTACGCGGCACGATACTCGGCGACCACCTTTTGGTAGATGTCGTCGAGCGAATCGCGGATGTCGGCCAGAATGCGCTCGACCACGCCGTCGCCTGTTGCCCGGATCTTGGCGAGGGCCTCGATCGCTTTGACCCACTCTGGAGACGGCGGCGGCACTTCGCCGCTGCGCTTGTAGTCCTCTTCGATGCGCGTGATCTCGTCCATCAATCTGCGCTGCAACGCCGGGTAGCCCTCGAGGTCGCGCTGGACAAGAATGGTTACCCGCTCCAGTTCCCGATCGATCGAAAGGCGCAGCTCCCGTGAGCCGTGCGCCAGAAGAACCTCACGGTTGCGGGTTCGCATCCGTGCCGCAGCGTCGGTTAGCCAGCGCGCTCCAAGGCGGAGCGGGCGTACGATTGCCCGGCTCGCGCGGCGCAGGAGCGTGTGCATCGGCTCGCGCGCCAGGTACAGGAACGGCATCGCCAGCACCAGCAGGACGAGCAGAGACAGCAGGGGCCTGTCGGGCCAAATATAGAGTGATCGAAGCATCGGTGTGTTCCCCATTCCAGCCTGCAATCGGGCGGGGCCGGATGTCGCCGTCACACGGCATCGAAGCAGCCCCAACCTGGGTTTAACTGCAACGCGCGCGCCAGGATCAATTCACAATTGACGATCGTCAGGCGCACTCCGCGAATGCGTGTACCGCGCTGTTCTCGTGGACGAAATCCATCCGACGACGCGCGAGGAGCAGAGTTGAAGCTGCGCGGCAGCGTCGTCGCGGAGCGACCCTGCATGCCCATTTTCGGGAGCGCAGACTGGGGTCGTGCTGAGGTGCGTTGCTACTTAAGCGACTAGAGGTGGGGACTGCAAGTGTTCCGCGCGCGGTTCAAGCTCGCTGCGAAGGCGCGAAGAACGCGAATGTGCGCGCCTCGATGCTCTGGCGCGGCGCCGCATCTGGTGGCGACGTTGGATCGACGAACGAGCAATGCGGGGTGAATCGCGCGCGCCCGTCGGTGAGCGACTCGTACACTTTGAACACGAGCGCTTCATCACGTCGCATCAGCGGAAAATAGAACCAGCGGTGATCGGGGCTGTAGCGCAGCTGATAGGTCTCTCCCACGCGGTGGGGATAGCGGCGCTCTGCCACAAGCAAATCGCCAGGCGAGACGCTGCGCGCGTCCACCAGCGCCAGCGGATTCGACTGGATCGGTTGATTGATCGCGCGCCAGACCTGGATGATGGCGAAGCGGTGGCGCAGCAGCTCGTCCGCCTCATCCGGCAGGATCTCGCGCACGCGCTGCGGGCCAGAGCGCTCCGTGTAATCGTTGTGCGCCCACAGGACCGGCTCGCGGATCTTGAGCGATTGCTGTTCAGCCACATCTCCGGTACGCAGCGTGTGGTCGAACACGACCACACGTGATGCTCCGGAGGCGGCTTTGACCAGCCGCTCCACCTCCGGGTAGTAGATCGACGCGAGCTGTGCCGGGTCGAGAAAGTCGGTGACCTCGGTGTGGTGATCGACGAGGACAAAGCCGTTCTGGTCAAGCGAGTGTTGACCGACCAACGCTCGCCCGTCGCGGATGCCCACGAGGCGCTGCTCGGTTGCTCCCGTACGCCGGCGAATGATCTGGCCGGCTTCGAAGGTCTCGTTGACCGGCTTGATGCCCGTGTCGACGGCGTAGCCGATGTCTGCCATGACATCTGTGGCGTCGATACTGGTGGCCGTTGAGTTCATGCGAGCCCTGGGCGGCGCATCATTCATCGCGTGAACGCCTGATGCGTGGCGGGATCATCTGCGCTGCAACGCGTCGGGATTGAGCATACGGATGGGTTTGCCGTCGAGAAAGGCCAGCACATTCTCGATCGATTCCCGGTAGAACTGAACGTAGACGTCCTGCGCACAGTAGCCCAAATGCGGGGTCAATACTGTATTCGGGAGCTTGCGCAGCGGGTGATCCGGCGGAAGCGGCTCCTGGCCGTAAACGTCGAGCGCAGCGATCAGCTGTCCAGAGTGCAGGCGTTCGAGCAGGGCCTCCTCGTCCACCAATGGCCCTCTCGATGTATTGACCAATATCGCGCCAGGTTTCAAGAGCGCAAGGTCGCCGGCGCCGAGCAGACCGCGTGAGCGGTCGGACAGGACCACGTGCAGGCTCACCGCATCGGATTCGGCGAGCAGTGTGGCCTTGTCCACCGCTCGTGCGCCGCACGCCTGCGCCTTCTCGACGGTCAGATTTGGGCTCCACGCCAGCACGTGCATGCCGAGCGCCTGGCCGTAGCGCGCCATGCGCGATCCGATCTTGCCGAGGCCAATCACACCCAACGTGCGGCCCTCCAGCACTGTGCCCGCTGGGACGTCGCTCTGAAAGCGCCCAGCCCGCATGGAGGCGTCGGCGGCCGGAATGAAACGCGCGGCAGCGAGCAGCAGACCGAGGGCCAGCTCCGCGGTGGCCGGGGTGGAGAGCTGTCCCCCTGTGTTGGACACTACGACGCCGCGCGCGGTGCACGCGTCGAGATCC
>DASPUW010000241.1:0-5602 GCA_035622675.1 Burkholderiales bacterium
CAGGACCTTCTCGTCGGGACGGTTGTTGCCGTTGGGGGCACCGCCGTCGAATTTGGTCTGATCGTACGTGAAGTAGATACGCACTTCCCGGCTCAAATCCCAGCTCAACCCGATGCCGTAGTCGGTGGCCTTGCCCGGCTGCGTGTTGGGATTCGCAAGCTGGGTTGCGGCCGTACCCACGAACGCATCGCTGTCGATCTTGAGCTGACTCACCCGGCCCACCAGTGTCAGGCTGCCCCAGTGACCGCCCTTGAGGCTGAAGTTCTGGCTGGGAGTTACGCCGAGGTATGATGCGTCCTCTCCCGTGAGCACCCATGCGAGCTGGACCTGCCAAGCGGTGTTCGACACAGTCTGCGTGTTGGCCCCGCGCGTGAAGACCTGCGCAGTGTTGGTCCACTCGCCCAGCAGCCCGACCGGACCGACCGAGTAGTAGATCTGCGGCGTCCAGCTCTCTCGCCTGCCGTTAGCGAAGGTTCCGTTATTGTAGGCGAACCAGGTTTGTTGGCCAGGAGTCACATAATTGGGCAAAGCGGGATTTGCCAGGCTGGCCGATTGGATGCCGAATCCGTAGCCGACGCCGAAGCCGAGACCGCGCAGCGCTTTGAGGTCGGTGTTCTTCCACGGCTGTGCGAACACCCGAGCGTTGACATCCTTGCCGTTGTTGAAATCGCCGCTACCGTCGTTGGCGCTGTTGTTGTCCACCGCGCCATTGAACACTCCCGCAGCATAGCTGACCGTCCGGTTGAAGAGAGCGCCCGAAGCCTGCAACCCGATGTCGCGATTAGGAATCAGCTGCGACGGAAAGGCCCGCTCGGGAAATGCGATATTCACGTCCTCCTGAAGCTCCTCCAGACCGAGCGGCGCCTTCATCTTGCCGACGCGGGTGTTGAACTCGGTGTACGGGTTCCAATAGACCCATGCGTCGAAAATCTGCGGCGTCGGCGTGGTGTTCGAGCTGTTGCCGGCCGGCGTGGTGTTCGAGCCGTTGCCGAAGTCCGGCATGATCTTGAACCCGAAGTCCTCGTAACCCCCCTCGAAGATCGGCCTGATCCGGCGCAGCAAGAAAGTATCGACGCTTGATTGAGGCACAGGCGACGGGGGATCGAAGAACTGACGATAGTCGACCTGCACCACCGCTCCGAACCGGAGCTGAAATGGCGAGCTGGGAGAGGTCAGAACCAGTCCCGGCCTTGCTCCCGGTGTGACCGGCAGCACGGTCTTCTTCTCGGTCGCACTCTCGAGCGACTGCTCCTTCTGCTCGAGCGCCTTGACCTGCTGATTCAGCTGGTCGATCTGCGTCTGCGTCGCCTGCTCCTGAGCCGAAGGGCCTCCGACGGGCTGAGTCGGCTGCGCGGCAGCCGCCGGCGTTTCGGGCTTGGCCTGCTGGTTGAACCGCTCCTCGAGCTGCTTCAACTGACGTTCCAGGTCCTCTACGCGCTGGCGCAACGCCTGCTCTTCGGGTGAAGGAGCCGCCTGCGCATGCGCGGCTTGAGATGACAGCGACAACACAATGATGGCGACGGACGCGAGCGTCCCCGATCGCAACGACGACATGGAAGAATCTCCGTAACGGCCTGAAGAGATCTTCCGATGGTTCGGTCAGCTCGCTTCGATGCTTGTTCTTCTGATCGCCTCCAGCGGACTGGTCGGCGTGATAGGACCGTAGCTCGGGCTATTCTTCCCTGCGCGTCAAACTCGACTGGGCGAAACGCATCTTCTCCCTGCGCTCGATCTGAGTGACGCGTCCGTCGTGAACGACGATCTCGATCGAGCCGAAGCGCACCTCGCGGATCAGGCGCGCCAGCGCGCCCAGAACCTCGTCCGGCAGGCTCTGTCCCGTGTCGACTGGCTTCTCGGCTGTCGCGATGCCCACGTCTCGCCCTGGATGTACCTCGATCAACGAACTGTAATACTGCTGCAAGAGCAGAGGAAGGAATCGCGAATTCTTTGCTTATACCGCCACGGCCTTCAGGCCAGCTTGGCGCGGGGTATCGAGGGATGAGCGGTGTGGATGGGCTCGCCGCTCTGCTCCGCGCGGGATGCAGGCCGCAAAACTTCACCCAGCACGAGAAGCGTCGGACCGCCAGGGGGAAGCTCCGCCGCGCGCTGCGGCAAGTCCTGCAACGTCGTGTGCAGTGTCGTGCATGCCGGCGACGAAGCGCTCTGGACGATGGCGACCGGCGTGCGCCCTGGCATACCAGCCTGTCTGAGCGCGTTTGCGAGCAGTTCCGCTTCGCCCACTCCCATATAGAGCACGGCCGTATCGGCAGCGGCGACGCCGCTGGCCCAACGCCCTGGAGGCTCCTCGGTGCCAATGCGCGGGGTCGCGAGCACGACGCTGCGGCTGACTCCACGCCGCGTCAACGAGACTTTCAGCTCGGCGGCGGCAGCCAGCGCTGCAGTCACTCCCGGCACCACTTCGCAGTCGACGCCATGCGCGGCAAGCGCGTCGAGCTCCTCCTGGGCGCGTCCAAACACCATCGGGTCGCCGCCCTTGAGCCGCACAACGATGTCGTAGCGCGCAGCAGCTTCCACCAGGGCGCGGTTGATAAAGCGCTGCTCCGTAGAGATGCGGCTGCAGCGCTTGCCGACCGGAACGATGCGGGCACGAGAGGCGATCGCGAGCACTTCCGGGTGCACCAAGGCATCGTGAAACACGACGTCGGCCCGTTCCAGGAGGCGCGCCGCACGCACTGTGAGAAGATCGGGCGCGCCTGGACCGGCCCCGACGAGATAGACTTTGCCCATCAGTCGATCAATCCCGCGGCCACCGTCTGATTGGTGACCTCGTCGATGAGGATGAACGCGCCGGTCGCACGGTTCGCGGAGTACGAGTCGCACGCAATCGGCTGCTGCAGGGCGAGGTGAGCGTGCACGATGTCGTTCATGCGCAGCTCGCCGGAAAAGGCGTCGCGCTCGAGCGTATGGATGTTCACGCGCGCGTCGATGTTGCGCAGCTGAGCTTTGACCGAACGGGTGGTATGGCGCAGCAGATACCGCCGCTGCTGCTCGAACGGTTCCGCGCTCAGCCAGCATAGGCGCGCAGCAATCGATTGCCGGACCGCCGGCGGCTCGAAGCTGCCGGCGATCATGTCCCCGCGCGAAACATCCAGATCGTCGGCCAGCACGAGCGTGATCGAATCGCCTGCAACCGCCTCGGTTGCGGGGCCTTCGAGCGAGACAATGGCGCGGATGCTGGTGCTGTGGCGCGCCGGCAGCACGGTGACGCGCTGCCCACGCGTGAGAATGCCCGAGTCGAGACGTCCCAGGTAGCCGCGTGCTCCGCCCAGCTCCGCAGCGTCCGGCCGGCTTACCAGCTGCACTGGAAAGCGGGCGGGGAGGTCCTGCAGGCTGCGGCTCGCGTCGACCGCTTCCAGCGCTTCGAGCAGCGTAGGGCCGTTCCACCAGGGCAGGTTTCGCCCCCGCTCGACCACCATGTCTCCGCGCAGCGCGCTGATCGGCACGAAGCTGACCGCTTCTGCATCGAGGCGCGCAACGAAGTCCAGGACCTCCTTACGAATGCTGCGGAAACGTGCCTCGTCGAATTCGACGAGATCCATCTTGTTCACTGCGATGATGATCTCGGACAGGCCCAGTAGCGCGGCTAGATAGACATGCCGGCGAGACTGCGGCAGGAGCCCCTTGCGCGCATCGATCAGCACGACTGCCGCATCGGCCGTGCTGGCACCCGTCACCATGTTGCGCGTGTACTGCTCGTGGCCGGGCGCGTCGGCGATGATGAACTTGCGCCGCGATGTGGCGAAGTAGCGGTAGGCCACGTCGATGGTGATGCCCTGCTCGCGTTCCGCCTCCAGCCCATCCGTGAGTAGCGACAGATCGACAAACTCCTGCCCGCGGCCACGCGAGACGCGCTCCACCGCGGCGAACTGATCCTCCAGGATGGCGCGGCTGTCGTGCAGCAGCCGCCCGATCAGCGTGCTCTTGCCGTCGTCGACGCTGCCGGCGGTGATGAAGCGCAACACGCCGTTGGTAGTTGGCGCATCGGTGCGCGCAGTCTGCAGCAGGGTCGCGCTCATCAGAAATACCCTTCCTTCTTGCGCCGCTCCATGGAGACGTCGGAGGTCTGGTCGTCCATGCGCGTGGCGCCGCGCTCGGTGACGCGGGCGCCGGCCGTCTCCGCAACGATCTGCGCCACGGTATTGGCGTTCGATTCGACCGGGCAGGTGCAGGTCATGTCGCCCACAGTGCGGAATCGCACGCTCAACTCCTCCACCACTTCGCCCGGCTTTGGTGGCGTGACAGCGGTGACGGCGACCAGAAGACCGTTACGTCGGATCACAGAGCGCCGGTGCGCGAAATACAGCGGCGGCAGGCTCAGGCGCTCGCGCTCGATGTACTGCCACACGTCGAGCTCGGTCCAGTTGCTGATTGGAAATACCCGGACGTGCTCGCCACGGTGAGCGCGCGCGTTGTACAGGTTCCACAGCTCGGGCCGCTGGTTCTTCGGGTCCCATTGGCCGAACTCGTCGCGGAACGAGAAGACGCGCTCTTTCGCGCGCGCCTTTTCCTCGTCGCGCCGCGCGCCGCCGATGCAGGCATCCAGCCCATGCGCGGCAATGGTCTCGAGGAGCGTGATGGACTGGGCGGCATTGCGGCTCTCATCGGGGCGGCGCAGCTTTACCGTGCCACGCCGGATCGACTCCTCGACGTCACCGACGATAAGCCGTACCTGGAGCTCCGCCACGCGCGCGTCGCGGAACTCGATCGCCTCGGGGAAGTTGTGCCCGGTGTCGATGTGTAGGACCGGAAAGGGAATCGGCCCCGGGCGGAACGCCTTCTCCGCCAGCCGCAGGACCACCGCGGAATCTTTGCCGCCCGAGAACAGGAGCGCCGGGCTGCGGCACTCGCCGGCGACCTCGCGCAGAATGTGCACGGCCTCGGACTCCAGCCAGTCGAGATGGCTGTGGCGGATGTACGCGTCGCTGGCGTCGTCCAGGATGCGCGCTTCGCTGGTGAGGCTCATCGGCTGGCCCGTTCGTCCGGCTCCTGCGCCCGGCGCGGATGCAACCCGCATTCCTTGGTCTGCGCGTCTTCCCACCACCAGCGGCCGGCGCGGAGATCTTCGCCCGCGGCGGTGGGGCGAGTGCAGGGCGCGCAGCCGATGCTGCGGAAACCGCGGTCATGCAGCGCGTTGTAAGGCACTCCGTGGCCGTGAAGGTACTCCCAAACCTCGGGCTCGCTCCATTCCGCCAGCGGATTGAACTTCAACAGGCCATGTGCCGGATCGAATTCTTGCAGCGGCAGCTGGGTGCGCGTCACCGACTGCGCGCGCCGCAGCCCGGTGACCCACGCGCTCTTTCCAGCCAGCGCGCGAGAGAGAGGCTCCACCTTGCGGATCTCGCAGCAGCGGCGCCGCAGCTCCACGCTGCTGTAGATGGCGTCGAGGCCGAGCTCGCTGACGTATTGCTCCACTGCGCTGGAATCCGGCTGATAGACGCGGATGTCGTACCCATAGCGGTCGCGCACGCGCTCCAGCAGCTCGAGGGTCTCGGGATTGAGCCGTCCGGTATCGAGAGTGAAGATCTCGATCGCGATGCCGAGGCGAAGGACGACGTCGGTCAGTACCATGTCCTCGGCGCCA
>DASPUW010000242.1:0-3300 GCA_035622675.1 Burkholderiales bacterium
AGGCATCCAGCCCATGCGCGGCAATGGTCTCGAGGAGCGTGATGGACTGGGCGGCATTGCGGCTCTCATCGGGGCGGCGCAGCTTTACCGTGCCACGCCGGATCGACTCCTCGACGTCACCGACGATAAGCCGTACCCGGAGCTCCGCCACGCGCGCGTCGCGGAACTCGATCGCCTCGGTGAAGTTGTGCCCGGTGTCGATGTGCAGGACGGGAAAGGGGATCGGCCCCGGGCGGAACGCCTTCTCCGCCAGCCTTAGGACCACCGCGGAATCCTTGCCGCCCGAGAACAGGAGCGCCGAGCTGCGGCACTCGCCCGCAACCTCCCGCAGGATGTGCACGGCCTCCGACTCCAGCCAGTCGAGATGGCTGTGGCGGATGTACGCGTCGCTGGCGTCGTCCAGAATGCGCGCTTCGCTGGTAAGGCTCATCGGCTCGCCCGTTCGTCCGGTTCCTGCGCCCGGCGCGGATGCAAACCGCACTCCTTGGACTCCGCGTCTTCCCACCACCAACGGCCGGCGCGCAGATCTTCGCCCACGGCAGTGGGGCGAGTGCAGGGCGCGCAGCCGATGCTGCGGAAACCGCGGTCATGCAGCGCGTTGTAAGGGACTCCGTGGCCGTGAAGGTACTCCCATACCTCGGGCTCGCTCCATTCCGCCAGCGGATTGAACTTCGACAGGCCATGTGCCCGATCGAATTCCTGCAGCGGCAACTGGGTGCGCGTTACCGACTGCGCGCGCCGCAGCCCGGTGACCCAGGCGCTCTTTCCAGCCAGCGCGCGCGAGAGAGGCTCCACCTTGCGGATCTCGCAGCAGCGGCGCCGCAGCTCCACGCTGCTGTAGATGGCGTCGAGGCCGAGTTCACTGACGTATTGCTCCACCGCGACGGAATCCGGCTGATAGACGCGGATGTCGTACCCGTAGCGGCCGCGCACGCGCTCCAGCAGCTCCAGGGTCTCGGGATTGAGCCGGCCGGTGTCGAGCGTGAAGATCTCGATCGCGATGCCGAGGCGAAGGACGACGTCGGTCAGTACCATGTCCTCGGCGCCAAGGCTGCTTGCCAGCGTCGCGGGCGCGTGCTCGATCGCGATCGAACGCAGCGTCCGCTCCAGCTCCTGCGTGCGCCGCCCGATGACGGCAAGCGCCGACGGCGTGACGGCGCTCATGACGCCAGCGCTGGCGAGCGCGGAAGCGCGTCGCGCAGGACGAGCGTCGGATCGCGCTGTTGGCACAGCTCCGCTGCCGCCAGGATCCAGCCGTCGACGCGGGTGAACAGCGCGGAGATGTCCGGCTCGCCGGGAGCGTCCTCCAGCGCTACCGCGCCGGCTAGTATCGCGAGCTCCGAGGCGAGCGGTTGCGCATCGGGCGTGCCCGCCAGGCTGCCGGCGAAGGCGGCGAGATCACCGTTCACGGGGATCGCGGTGGCGTCGGCGAGCGCGTGCGCAACGGCCTGCAAGCTCGCTTCCGCGCAAGTGAGCGCCTCAGCGTATTTGCGCTGGAACTTGAGAGCGTCGCGGTAGTTGCGCTCGTGGGCCGCTTCGAAGAAGAGTGTCCCGATTTTCTGCTGCGATGCGCCGGCGCATTCGCCTCCGCCCAGCTGCAGCACGCGGAAGTCCGCGGCGTCGCCGTGATCCCGCAGCACGGCCGGCACCTGCTCGGCCGATACGGCGGTCAGGTCGGCGAGCAGCTTCTGAAAATAATCGGCTTCCTGCCGCCGCGACCAGGTGA
Source organism: Burkholderiales bacterium (assembly GCA_035622675.1). Taxonomy (GTDB): domain Bacteria; phylum Pseudomonadota; class Gammaproteobacteria; order Burkholderiales; family SHXO01; genus SHXO01. Next base: position 1,727 of record DASPUW010000242.1, read on the forward strand.
AGAAGCTCTCGTCGCCAGCGCGTTCCTCGGAGTACGCGCGCTTGATGCGCTCGATGGCTTCCTCGATTCTGGCCGACGGGACGGACGGCCCCTTGCGGCCGATGCCGCCGCCGCTCATGCCGTCGCCGCCCAGGTAGATCTGGTAATGCGGAATCAGCTTGCCGTGCAGGCGGCGCCCCTCGCCGTACACGCCGATATCGCCGCTTTCAGGCTGCGCGCAGCCGTTGTGGCAGCCGGACACACGGATGCGCAGATCGTGCTCGCCGCCGTCGAGTTTCGGGCCAAGAATAGTGGAGGAGGTGATGCCGAGGCGGCAGGTCGAGGTGCCTGGACAGGCGACGACGTCATCGCCCACCTTGGGCAGGTTCAGCCCAAGCTGCGCGAACTGCTCGAGCAATTGCGATGCGAGCTGGTCGGGCACGTTCAGGAAGATCAAGTTCTGATCTTGCGTCGTCTGGATTTCTGTGAGGCCGTGCTGCTCGGCGATGTCGGCGATGCCGCGCATCTGAGGGGTGGTGAGGTTGCCGATCGGCAAAGCGAGCGGCAGCACCGACAGACCTTCCTGCTTCTGCGGCCAGAGCGTGCGCGGCGCGCCTGGGCCCGGCGGATGGCCGCCGGCGCCGTTGCGCCACTCTGCAGGTGGGAACTCCCGCTGGCCGAGCGCTTCCTTGATGCGAACGAACTCCTCGCGGTAACGCTGCACGAAGCCCTCTGCGCCGAAGCGGTCGACCAGGAACTTGATGCGCGATTTGGCGCGCTTGGTGCGGTCCGAGTATTTGCTGTGTAGCGTGACCACGGCTTCCATCGCGATCAGCAGCTCGTGCTCCTCGAGGAAGCTCTCGATCAGTATCGCCTCGTGCGGCTTGTGGCCCAAGCCGCCGCCCGCCAGGATTTTGAAGCCAGAGCGCGGCGTGCCGTCGGCTCCCAGGCGCTGCACAGCGACGATGCCCAGGTCGTGGATCATGGCCTGCGCGCAGTCCGACTCGCAGCCGGAGAAGCTCACCTTGAATTTGCGCGGCAGCTGCTGGTTGAGGGGGTTGCGCAGGAAGTGCCGCACCGCGGTCTGCAAGTGATGATTGACGTCGGTGTGCTCCTTGGAGCAGACGCCTGCCAGGGGACAGGCCGTCACATTGCGGATGGTGTTTCCGCAGGCTTCGCGCGTCGTGAGCCCTGAGCGTGCCAAGTCGCGCATCGCCTCCGGCGTCTTCTCGAGCGGCACGTGGTGGATCTGGATGTCCTGGCGCGTGGTCACGTGCGCGACCTCGTGGCGGGAGTGGTGCTCCAGCACGTCGCCGATGGTGCGCAGCTGGTCTGGCCGCAAGCGTCCGCCCGGGATTTTCACCCGCAGCATGTTGACGCCCTCCTGCCGCTGCCCGTAGCAGCCCATCTGCAGGCGGATGGCGGTGAAGCGATCGGCGTCGATCTGCAGGTTGCGGAAGGCTTGCAGATCGCGCTCGTACTGTTCGATTTCGAGCAGGTCGGCGAGGCCCTGCTTCAAGCTGACAGACCCTTCCATATATTCTCTGGCGGTTGGTCGCGTTACGGTGCCGCTCATCCACGCAGCAGCGCCTGGG
>DASPUW010000243.1:0-4377 GCA_035622675.1 Burkholderiales bacterium
GATCCACCATTCGCCTGAGAACAGGAAATCGTTGCCGACCCGGATCAAAGTCCCCAGCGAAGGCGTCGTCGGCGGCATGCCGACGCCGAGGAAGGAGAGCGTCGCCTCCGCGATGATGGCGGTCGCGAGGTGGATCGTGGCAAGCACCAGCACGGGCCCCATCACGTTCGGCAGTAGGTGATGCCACATGATTGCGGTGGCACGGCGGCCGATCACGCGTGCCGCCTGAACGTACTCCTTGTTCTTCTCCACCAAGGTGGAACCGCGCACCGTGCGCGCGTATTGCACCCAGCCCGAGATCCCGATCGAGAAAATCAGCACGTACACGGCCATGCCGCTGCGCCACTCGCGCGGCAGCGCCACATGCGCCACCCCGTCGATCAGCAGCGCGACGAGAATCGCGGGAAACGAGAGCTGCACGTCGGCGATCCGCATGAGCACGGCATCGACCCGTCCGCCGAGGTAACCGGCGATCAGGCCAAGCGTGACACCAAGTGCCATGGAGAACAGTACAGCAGCCACGCCAACGCCGAGAGAAATGCGCGTGCCGTACAGGATCGCGGACAGCATGTCCCGCCCCTGGTTGTCAGTGCCGAGCGGGTAGGCGGCGTTACCGTGCTGGGTCCAGGCCGGCGGTGTGAGGGCGTCGAGCAGATTGACCGACGCCAGGTCGAACGGGTTGTGCGGAGCGATCAACGGGGCGAGCAGGGCGCCTCCAACGCACAGCAGAGTCAGCGCCGCCGCCGCAACCGCGACCGGTGTGTGGCGAAAGCTGTACGCGAGATCGGAGTCCCAGGCACGCACGAGCGATCCGCGGGCGTTCACCTCTTCACCTCTTCACTTCATCACCACCCACTTGAGCACGATGAAGTTGTTGGCGAGCTGCACCATGTCCACACTCTTCTTCATGCCCCAGACCAGCGGTTGTACGTGCAACGGGATGTGGCCGACGTCATCGGCGTGGATCTTGAAAGCTTCGGCGATCATCGCGTTGCGTTTGGCGGTGCTGTTCTCGGATGCGATGCGCGCGATGAGCTCGTCGACGCGCGGGTTCGAGTACACGCCCACGTTGAATTGACCCTGGCCGCCTTCGCCGGGTGTAGCGATCAGCGCGAACAGAGCGTTGTGACTGTCCAGCGTGGCGGGTGTCCAGCCCGTAAGCGAGAACGAGACGTCTCGGCGCAGGTTCTTGGGGAAAAAAATGGCCTTGGTTTCGGCGGTCAAGTTGACCTTGACGCCGATCCGAGCCAGCATGCCTACGACCGCCTGGCAGATCTCGGCGTCGTTGACGTAGCGGTCATTGGGACAGTTCATCCCGAGCTCGAATCCTTCCGGATAGCCGGCCTGGGCCAGCAGTTTCTTCGCTGCCTCCGGATCGTAGGGCAGGCGCTTGTCCAGCTCCCGCGCGTAGCCGTTCACCATCGAACCCACCATGAGCGCGGTCGGAACCGAGGTGCCGCGCATGATGCGCGACTTGATCGCCTCGATGTCGATCGCCTGGTAGAACGCCTGCCGCACGCGCTTGTCCTTGAACGGGTTCTTGCCCTTGACGCTCGAGAACAGCAGCTCGTCGCGCTTCTGGTCCATGTTCAGGAAGATGACGCGGGCCTCCAAGCCCTGCATAACCTTGAGGTCGGGGTTGGACTGGATGCGGGGGATGTCCTGCAGCGGCACGGGCTCCATCATTTCGATCTCACCCGATATGAGCGCCGCCACGCGGGTCGCCGCGTTGGCGATGGGCATGAACACCGCCTCGGTCACGTTGTGCTCGGGCTTTCCCCACCAGCCGGGGTTTGGCACGACCAGCGTCCGCACTCCAGGCTCGCGGGATTTCAGCGTGAACGGGCCGGTGCCGTTGGCGTGTGTGCTCGCGTAGTTTTCTGTGCCCTTGCGGATGTCCACCGGGCGCTGCGCGCCGTTTTTCTCGCACCACGCCTTGGACATGATGTACCAGTTGGCGATCATGCTCGGCAGGATGGGGAACGGGTCGTGCGTGACGATGTCGACCGTGTGGGCGTCGATCTTGCGGATCTCTTTGATTGCGCCGACGTACATGTTCACGTCCGAGCCCTCGCCGCGCGCGCGTTCGAGCGAGAATTGGACGTCGTCCGATGTGAAGGGCGTGCCATCGTGGAACTTTGCGTCCTTGCGCAGGTTGAAGCGCCACACCGTGGGCGAGGTCTGCTTCCAGTCGGTGGCGAGGAGCGGCACGGTCTCCAGCTTCTTGCCGCGCCCCGTGAGCCCCTCGTAGATGTTGGAGGTAAAGCTGAGCTGCACGGCCTCGTTGAACATGTAGGGGTCCATCGACAGCGCATCGCCCTGGTCTGCATAGCGAAACGTCTTTGCGTGAGTGGGGGACACCGTCAGCGCGAGCGCAAAGGCTAGACTGAAGGTAGTTCTGCGCAGAACACGGTGCATGCTGATCTCCATTGTGCGCCCCCACCCCAACCCTCCCCCGCGAGCGGGGGAGGGCGAGGGAGGGGGCATGAGTCCGTCACGCCAGAGGTAGCGCTTCTTCCGCCAGCGCGGCCAGGTAGCCCGCGCCGAGCGGAATCACGTCGTCGTTGAAGTCGTAGGTGGGGTTGTGCAGCCAGCAGCCGCTCGCGCTGCCGCCCTGGCCGAGCAGTACATAAGCGCCCGGGCGTGCCCGCAGCATGTACGCGAAATCCTCTCCACCCATGGTCGGGTCGAACTCGCGCACCACGTTGTCCGGCCCGAAAATGCGCTCACCCACGCGCGCCGCGAAGTCGGCCTCGCGCTCCGTATTCACGGTGGCGGGGTAGCCGCGGATGTAGTGGACCTGAGCGCTGCCGCCGAGCCCGGACGCAACCGCAGTAGCGATCTCGCGGATGCGCCGTTCGGCGAGATCCTGCGTTTCGGCGCGGAAGGTGCGCACCGTGCCGACCAGTTTGACGGCCTCCGGGATCACGTTGAAGGTCCCAAGCTGGCTGGTTTCGACCGAGCAGACGCTGATCACGATGGCGTCCAGCGGGCTCACGTTGCGGCTGGCGATGGTTTGCAGGGCGGTGATGATGTGCGCAGCGACGACCACCGGGTCGACGGTGAGATGGGGCATCGCGGCGTGGCCCCCCTTGCCATGCACCTCGATGCGGATCTCGTCGGTGGCTGCCAGCACCGGTCCCGCGCGTACCGCGATCTGCCCCGGCGGCAACCCGGGCCAGTTATGCAGCGCATAGACCTCGTCGGCCGGAAAACGCTCGAACAATCCCTCCTGCACCATCACGTTCCCGCCGCCGCCGTGCTCCTCCGCAGGCTGGAAGATCACGTAAGCGGTTCCTTCGAAACGGCGTGTCTCCGATAGGTACCGCGCCGCACCGAGCAGCATCGTCGTGTGCCCATCGTGGCCGCACGCGTGCATGCGACCTTCGCGCCGTGACTGGTACGGTCGCGCCGCAGTCTCGTGCATCGGCAGGCAATCCATGTCCGCTCGCAGACCGACCGCCCGGCGTCCCACGCGCTGGCCGGGGATGACGCCGACCACCCCAGTCTTGGCCAGCCCGCGGTGCACCTCGATGCCCCACGCCGTCAGGTGGTCCGCGACATGCTGCGCCGTGCGCTCCTCTTCGAACGCAAGCTCCGGGTGTGCGTGGATATCGCGCCGGAAAGCAGTCAGCTCGGCGTGGTATCGGCGGATGTATTCGACGGGATTGCTCATGTCTTTTTCCTCAGTGCGCCACCGCGGTGCGGTCCAGGCGCAGACGCGGATCGACTGCGTAGTACAGCAGATCGACCACCAGGTTGATAACGACGAAGAACAGGGCGATCAGGCACAGGTAGGCGGCCATCACCGGCACGTCGGCAAAAGTCACCGACTGGATGAACAGCAAACCCATCCCGGGCCACTGGAAGACCGTCTCCGTGATGATGGCGAAAGCGATGATGGAGCCGAGCTGCAGGCCGGTTATCGTGATGACTGGCACCAGTGTGTTCTTCAGCCCATGGCCGAAGTGGATCGTGCGCTCGCTGAGTCCCCGGGCGCGCGCGAACCTGATGTAGTCGGTGCGCAGTACCTCGAGCATCTCGGAGCGTATGAGCCGCATGATGAGCGTCATCTGGAACAGGCCGAGCGTGATCGAAGGCAGGATCAGCGCCTTGAGCCCGGACGTTGTCAGCAGACCTGTTGTCCACCATCCGATCGCCACGGTCTCGCCGCGGCCGAACGAAGGCAGCCAGCCCAACTCGACCGCGAACACCAGGATCAGCAGGATGCCGATCAGAAAAGTCGGCAGCGACACGCCCGCCAGCGACAGCGCGAGGAAGCACTGCGAGAGCCAGGAGCGGCGCCTGAGCGCCGTGTATACCCCCATTGGAATGCCGACCGCCAGCGCCAGCAGAGCGGCAGCCAAAGAAAGCTCG
>DASPUW010000244.1:0-11314 GCA_035622675.1 Burkholderiales bacterium
GCGCAAGTGCCACCTTAACACCTGCCCGGTGGGCGTGGCGACTCAGGACCCGGTGTTGCGCAAGCGCTTCCGCGGGCAGCCGGAGCACGTCATCAACTACTTTTTCTTCGTGGCGGAAGAGGTGCGCGAGCTGATGGCCGCGCTCGGCGTGCGGACATTCAACGAGCTCATCGGCCGCTCCGATCTGCTCGACACGAAGAAAGGCATCGAGCACTGGAAGGCGAGGGGACTCGATTTCTCCCGCATCTTCTATCAACCCAAGGTCGGTCCCGAGGTCGCACGCTTCAACAGCGAGAAGCAGGACCATGGTTTGGAGAAGGCGCTCGACCACCGTCTGATCGAGCTGGCGCTCCCCGCTATCGAGCATCGGCAGAAGGTTGCTATCGACATGCCGATCCGCAACATCAACCGTACTGTTGGCACCATGCTGTCCGGCGAGATCGCGAAGCGCTATGGCCATGACGGGCTGCCCGACGACACGATCCACATCCGCCTCGCGGGCTCCGCTGGACAAAGCTTCGGGGCGTTCCTGGCGAAAGGTGTGACGCTGGATTTGATCGGCGAGACCAACGACTACTGCGGCAAAGGGTTGTCCGGCGGTCGCATCTCCGTTCAACCCAGCCCGAAGTTCAGGGGTGCACCCACCGACAACATCATTACGGGCAACGTCGTTCTGTATGGCGCGATCTGCGGTGAAGCGTATTTCCGCGGCGTCGCGGGCGAGCGCTTCGCCGTGCGCAACTCCGGCGCGTACGCGGTGGTGGAAGGTGTGGGCGATCACGGCTGCGAGTACATGACCGGCGGAACCGTCGCCGTGCTGGGCCATACCGGCCGCAACTTCGCCGCCGGCATGTCGGGCGGGATCGCCTATGTGCTCGATGAGGACGGACAGTTCGCAGCCAGGTGCAACACCTCGATGGTCGAACTGCTCCCCGTGTATGCCGAGGGCGAGCAGGAGGGCAAGGTGGCGCCCGAGATCTGGCACCTGGGCCAGGCCGACGAGGTCATCCTGCGCCGGTTGATCGAGAGGCACGCGCACCACACCGGAAGTCAGCGCGCCCGCGCGATCCTGGACGACTGGGCCCGCTATCGCGCCAAGTTTGTCAAGGTGTTCCCGAACGAGTACCGGCGCGCGCTGAGCGAGTTGGCCGCGAAGGGACGCAAGCTCGCCGCCTAGGGCGCAATCTCAACCACGGTTCCGAATGGGCAAGGTAACTGGATTCTTGGAGTACCAGCGGCTCGCGGAGGTGAGCGAGGCCAGGGAGGAGCGCGTCAAGCACTGGCGCGAGTTCGTTCATCACCTGAGCGACGACGAAGCCAAGGCCCAGGGCGCACGCTGCATGGACTGCGGCATCCCGTTCTGCATGACCGGGTGCCCGGTCAACAACATCATTCCCGATTGGAACGACCTGGTCTACAAGCGGAACTGGCAGCACGCGCTCGCGACGCTGCACTCGACCAACAACTTCCCCGAGTTCACCGGCCGCATCTGCCCTGCGCCGTGCGAGGAAGCCTGCACGCTCAACATCAACAACGACCCGGTCGGCATCAAGTCCATCGAGCACGCCATCATCGACAAGGGCTGGGAGATGGGCTGGGTCGCGCCGCAGCCGCCCGAGCACGAGACCGGCAAGCGCGTAGCGGTGGTGGGCTCGGGGCCCGCTGGGCTCGCCTGCGCTCAGCAGCTGGCGCGTGCCGGGCATCGCGTGGTGGTGCTCGAGAAGAACGACCGCATCGGCGGCCTGCTGCGCTATGGCATTCCCGACTTCAAGATGGAGAAGTCGCTGATCGATCGGCGCATCGAGCAGATGCGGCAGGAGGGAGTCGAGTTTCGCACCGGGGTATGCGTGGGCGCGCCGAAGCCTCTACCCGTCGGCGTCACCAACCTGGCGGTCAAGAGTGTCCCGGCGCAGCAGCTGCTCGGCGAGTTCGATGCGGTGGTGCTGTCCGGCGGCGCAGAGCATCCGCGCGACCTGCCCATCCCCGGCCGCGAGCTGGGCGGCATCCATTTCGCCATGGAGTTCCTGCCGCTGCAGAACCGGCGCGTCGCGGGCGACGGCGGCATTCCGGATCTGTTTGCAACCGGCAAGCATGTGGTGGTGATCGGCGGCGGCGACACCGGCTCGGACTGTGTCGGAACATCCAACCGGCACGGCGCCAAATCGGTCAGCCAGTTCGAGCTGCTGCCCCAGCCACCGGATATCAAGAACAATCCGGTCTGGCCCTATTGGCCAGCGAAGCTGCGCACCTCTTCTTCGCACGAGGAGGGCGCAAACCGCGACTGGGCCGTGAGCACCAAGCTGTTCAAGGGCGAGAACGGCAAGGTGAAAACGCTGGTGGCATGCGACGTCGAGTGGAAGAAAGATGCGGCCAGCGGTCAGATGAAAATGCAGGAGGTCGCAGGCTCCGAGTTCGAGATGCCCGCCGATCTGGTGCTCCTGGCCATGGGCTTTCTCGGGCCGGTGCGCTCGGGACTCCTTGACGAATTGGGCGTGGCGTATGATGCAAGAGGCAACGCCAAAGCCAGCACCGATGGTCCCGGCTGCTACCAGACGTCGCAGCCCAAGGTATTCGCTGCGGGCGACATGCGCCGGGGTCAGTCGCTGGTCGTGTGGGCCATCCGCGAAGGCCGCCAGTGCGCGCGCGCGGTGGATGAATTCCTGATGGGCCGTTCCGAGCTGCCGCGCTGATCGGAACCCTTGAGGAAGCTCTACCGGAGCTTCCCTAGCAATGCCAAAGAACGACACCCTGCTGCGCGCTCTCCTGCGCGAGCCGACCCCCTACACGCCGATCTGGATCATGCGCCAGGCCGGCCGCTATCTGCCCGAATACAACCAGACACGAGCGCGGGCGGGCAGCTTCCTCACGCTGTGCAAGAGCCCGGATCTTGCCACCGAAGTCACGCTGCAGCCGGTGTCGCGCTTTCCGCTCGACGCTGCGATCCTGTTCTCCGATATCCTCACGGTTCCGGACGCGATGGGGCTGGGACTGCAATTCGTCGAGGGCGAAGGACCGCGTCTTGAGCGCCCCCTGCGCGAAGAGTGGGAAGTGCGCGACCTCACCGTCCCCGACCCGTACGAGCGTCTGCGCTATGTCCTGGATGCGTGCAGCCAGGTGCGCCGCGCGCTGAACGACGAAGTTCCGCTGATCGGTTTCTCCGGCAGCCCGTTCACGCTTGCTTGTTACATGATCGAGGGGCGCGGCAGCCAGGACTTCGCCGAAGTCAAACGCATGCTGTACGGCCGTCCCGATCTGCTGCACCGGATCCTCGACTTGAATGCGCAGGCGGTTGCGGCTTACCTCAACGCCCAGATCGAGAGCGGTGCCCAGGCCGTGATGCTGTTCGACACCTGGGGCGGTGCGCTGTCGCACGCTGCCTTTCACGAGTTCTCGCTGCCCTACCTTCGCGCGGTGCTCGGCGAGCTGCGCCGCAGCCACGACGGCCGCATCGTCCCGCGTGTCGTCTTCACCAAAGGCGGCGGGCTGTGGCTCGAAAGCCTGGCCGACACTGGTGCTGATTGCGTCGGTGTGGACTGGACGGTGGATCTCGGGGCCGCCCGTGCGCGCGTCGGCCTCAAGGTATCGCTGCAGGGTAATCTCGATCCCGGTGTGCTGTTCGCGCCACCCGAGGTGGTGCGCCTCGAAGCGGGCAGGACGCTGGCCTCGTACGGTTCCGGCACGGGCCACGTGTTCAATCTCGGACACGGTATTTCGCCGCGGACGCCGCCCGAGAATGTCGCCGCGCTGGTGGACGCCGTGCACGAGCTGAGCCGGCCGTACCACCAGGGCTGAGCTCGAGCAAGGGGCGACGGTCGCGATGCAGCTGGTGCGGGTTGCGCTGGACGTGCCGCTGCCCACCCTGTTCGATTACCGCCTCGAGCCTGCCACTCACGAACTGATCGGGACCCGCGTGCTGGTGCCGTTTGGGCGCGGCGAGCGGGCGGGCGTCATTCTCGAGGTCGGCGGGCAGCCGCAGGTGGCGGCGCAGCGCGTGAAGCGCGTCACGCAAGTCCTCACCGGCGAGCCCAGGCTGCCCACGGACCTGGTGGAGCTCATGCGCTTCGCCAGCCGCTACTATCACTACCCCATCGGCCAGATCATCATGGGAGCGTTGCCCCAGCCGCTGCGTCGCGCGCGCGCGACGCGCAGCAGCGAAACGCGCATCGCGCTGACGCCTGCAGCGCTGTCGGCGGATTGGGCGACGCTGCCTGCCCGTGCCGTCGCCAGGCGCCGTGTCCTGGAGTACTTGCGGTTGCATGGACCGAGCGCCCGGGAGCAGCTGCACCCTCTCGCTTCCACCGCACCGCGTGCGCTCCGGGACCTCATGGCGCAAGGTTGGGTGAATCCGGAGGTCGCCGCACCGGCTGCACCGGCGCAACCCGTCCACCTGACGGTGGCCTCCGAGGTCGAGCTAACAGCGGACCAGCGCGTGGCGTTCGAAGCGATCGTCGCAGCGCTCGGGCATTTCGTCGCGTGGCTCTTGCTCGGCGTCACAGGCAGCGGCAAGACCGAGGTGTATATGCGGCTGATCGAGCGCGTGCTCGCGCGTGGAGGACAGGCGTTGCTGCTCGTGCCCGAGATCAACCTGACACCCCAGCTCGAAGCGCGCCTCAGCGCACGCTTTCCCGGAGCGATGCTGGCAAGCCTGCATAGCGGTGTGCCCGAAGCGGAGCGGCTGCGCCGGTGGCGCGCTGCAGAGTCAGGGTCTGCCCGTATCCTGGTGGGCACCCGGCTGGCCGTGTTCACGCCGCTACCGCGGCTTGGCCTGATCGTGGTGGACGAGGAACACGACGCATCGTTCAAACAGCAGGAAGGCTTGCGCTATTCGGCGCGCGATCTCGCCGTGCTGCGAGCCAAGTATCGCGAGGTGCCCGTGGTACTGGGCTCCGCAACACCATCGTTGGAGAGCTACGCGAGCGCGCTGGCAGGCCGCTACCAGTTGGCGCAACTGCCGCACCGGGCCGCCTCGCAGCTGCCTTCGATCCGCTGCATCGACACGCGCGGTCAGCGCTTGCGCGAAGGCCTCTCGCCCGCGCTGATCGATGCCCTCGGGAAAACCATCGCTTGCCACGAACAGAGCCTGGTTTACATCAATCGCCGCGGCTACGCGCCTGCGCTCATGTGCTTCGCCTGCGGCTGGTGCGCACCCTGCCCGCGTTGCTCGGCACGCCTGGTCCTGCACCTGAAAGACGCGCAACTGTGCTGCCACTACTGCGGGCATCGGGAGCCGGTGGCGGGCGCATGCCCGAGCTGCGGCAACCTGGACCTGACGGCGGCGGGCCACGGCACACAGCGCATCGAGCAGGCGCTCGCGCTCCTGTTTCCCGCCGCGCGCGTGCTGCGCATCGACCGCGACACCACGCGCAGACGGCTCGCCTTCGAGCACATGCGGCGGCGCGTGCAGGACCATGACGTGGACATTCTGGTCGGCACGCAGATGCTGGCCAAGGGCCACGACTTCCCGCGTCTCAAGCTGGTGGGTGTGGTGAACGCGGACAGCGCGCTGTACAGCACGGATTTCCGGGCGGCCGAGAAGCTGTATGCGCAGCTCACCCAGGTCGCGGGGCGTGCCGGGCGGCGTGACGCGGCTGGCGAAGTCCTGATCCAGACGGCGTTTCCGGAGCATCCGCTCTACCGGGCCGTGCAGCGCCAGGACTACGCCGCATTCGCGCAGCTTGCGCTGGCCGAGCGGCGCGAAGCGGTCATGCCACCCTACGCTTATCAGGTCCTGCTGCGCGCCGAGGCGTCCGCGCGGGAAGAGGTCGACCGTTTTCTGGGCGCGGCAGCGCAGGCCGGAAGAAGCCTTGGCCTTCGCGTCGAGATCTACGAGCCAGTGCCGGCACCCGTAGCACGGGTGGCCGGTCGCGAGCGCGGGCATCTGCTTGTGCAGAGCGCATCGCGCAGCGAGCTGCAGAGTTTCATCGACGCCTGGGCGCCGCATCTCGCCGGTCCCGACGCGCGTCGTGTCCGCTGGGCGCTCGACATCGACCCTCTGGACCTCTAAACCCGAGGCTTAACCGGTTGCCCGAGTGCAACTCGGTATAATTCGCGCTCCTCGTGAAAGCCTCGTCATGACCTCGGCTCCCGCCATCGATCCAAGAAGCCTGCTCGCGCAATTGCTGGCGCAAGCGGTAGCCGCAGAGATCCCGGAACAGCGCGGGGCTGCGATCGTGCTGGAGCGGCCCCGGCAGGCCGGACACGGCGACTACGCCAGCAATCTCGCGCTGCAGCTCGCCAAACCGCTCAAGCGCAATCCGCGGGAAATCGCGCAGGCGCTGGTGCGCGCGCTGCCGCCGTCGCCGTGGCTGGCGAAAGCCGAGGCTGCAGGCGCGGGCTTCATCAATCTTTTCCTGACCCCGGCAGCGAAGCAACGCGCTGTGCACGAGATCCTCACGCAGGGCGAGCGCTACGGGCGGGGCGATTTGGGCGCGGGGAAGAAAGTGCAGGTCGAGTTTGTCTCGGCCAACCCGACCGGACCGCTGCACGTCGGGCACGGCCGCGGCGCGGCCTTTGGCGCAAGCCTGGCCAACGTTCTGGACGCCGCCGGCTTCGCCGTGTCACGCGAATACTACGTGAACGACGCGGGGCGTCAGATGGACATTCTCGCGCTGTCCACCTGGCTGCGCTATTTGCAGTTGAACGGACTCACGGTACCCTTCCCGCCCAAGGGCTACCAGGGAGAATACGTGCGCGCCATGGCGCAATCCATCGCGCAAGCGCACGGCCGCCGCTATGTGCATGCGCCGTCAGCAGTGCTCGACGGGGTCGTGCCGGCGGAGCAGGATGCCGAAGCCCAACTGGATGGCCTGATCGCCAACGCGAAGAAGGTGCTGGGCGCCGACTACGCCTACGTGCACGACTTCGCGCTCACCGAGCAACTCGGGGACTGCAGCAACGATCTTCTGGAGTTCGGGGTCACGTTCGACCATTGGTTCTCTGAGCGTTCGCTGCACGACGGTGGCCAGGTAGATCGCGCGATCGCGAGTCTGGAGCAGGGAGGCTATCTGTACGTGCAGGACGGCGCCAAGTGGTTTCGCAGTACGGCGTTCGGAGACGAAAAGGACCGCGTGGTGCAGCGGGAGAACGGGCAGTACACCTACTTCGCGTCGGATATCGCCTATCACCTGAACAAATTCGAGCGCGGATTCGAAATGGTGGTCGACGTCTGGGGTGCCGACCATCACGGTCACGTCCCGCGCGTCAAGGCGGCGCTGCAGGCGCTGGGGCTCGACCCCGGACTTCTGACCGTCGCCCTGGTCCAGTTCGTCACACTGTATCGCGATGGCAAGCAGGCATCGATGTCGACCCGCAGCGCCGAATACGTCACGCTGCGCGAGCTTCGCAACGAGGTGGGCAACGACGCCGCGCGGTTTTTCTACCTCCTGCGCAAGAAAGACCAGCATCTCGACTTCGACCTGGATCTGGCGAAGTCGCAGAGCAACGACAATCCGGTCTACTATGTCCACTACGCGCATGCCCGCATCTGTAGCGTGCAAGAGCAGTGGGGCGGAGACGAAGCCGAGTTGCTGAGCGCCGACCTGGGTGGGCTCGAGTCGGAGCAGGAGCTGCAGATCATGCGCTTGCTCATGGAGTATCCTGCGGTGATCGAAGACGCTGCCCGGGATCTGGCGCCCCACCTCGTGGCGTTCTATCTCAAGGATCTGGCTGCCGACTTCCACAGCTACTACAATTCCACCCACTTCCTGGTGGACGACCGGCGCCTCAAGCTGGCTCGCCTGGCTCTGATCCGGGCGGTGCGTCACGCGCTCGCCAACGGGCTCAAGCTGCTCGGGGTGAGCACACCCGCGAAGATGTGAGTTTCTTGAATCGGACTCGAGATACGCATCACGGCGCATGAGCAGAGACTTCCAATTCGATCGCAAGCGCAAGGGCCACCCGCTGGTCACGGGAGTCTTCATCGGGCTGCTGGTAGGCTTGTGCCTGGCTCTGGCAGTCGCGCTGTATTTGAGCAAGATGCCGAGCCCGTTCGTCGCCCGAGACAAGCCGGCCGAGGCGGACAAGAGCGCGGCCGCCAAGCCCGCGCCGAAGTTCGAGCCGATCAAGCCCGAGTCTGCCGCGCAGGCCGGCAAGAGCGGCGAGCCGAAGACGCGCCTCGATTTCTACACCATCCTGCCGGGCAAAGAAGAGGTCGTGCCCGACAAGGACGTGAACCAGAGCGCACCAGCCAGCGGCGCAGCGCGCGTGGTTTACTATCTGCAGGCCGGCGCGTTTCAGAACGCAGCCGATGCGGACAACCTCAAGGCGCGGCTGGCGTTGGCCGGACTCGAGGCGCAGATCCAGACGGCGACTGTGCCCGACAAGGGTGTATGGCACCGCGTCCGCATGGGACCCTACACCAACGCGCAGGACCTGGAAAAGGTGCGCGCCGCGCTGAGAGAGAACAAGATCGAGAGTGCTGTGATCAAGGTGAACGAACCGCTCGCCAAGCGTTGACCTGCATGGAGGACAGATGAATCGCATGCGATATCTGCAGTTTGTGGCTGCCGCGCTCCTCGGTTGGGCTGTGCTGCCGCCGGGTTTCGCTCAGGAGATGGTCGAGGGACGGGAGTACAAGCCGATCGTTCCGGCGCAGGCGGCGGGCGCGGACGGCAAGATCGAGGTGGTCGAATTCTTTTCCTACGCGTGCCCGCACTGCGCCGACTTCGAGCCGAGCCTCGAGAGCTGGATCAAGCGCAAGCCCAAGGACGTCGAGTATCGCATGGTGCCGATGGTGTTTCGCGAACAGTGGCGGCCGCCCGCCAAGCTCTACTACACGCTCGAAGCCATGGGCCTCGTTGATAAGTACCACATGAAGGTCTACGACGCGATCCATAAAGATGGCAAGCAGCTGTTCACCGATCAGGCGGTGAAAGAGTGGGCCAAGAGCGTCGGCATCGACGCAGCCAAATTCAACGACGTGTACGACTCCTTCGGAATCGATGCGAAACTGCAACGCTCCGCGGTCATGGGGCGAGAATATGGCGTGCAGTTCACGCCGGCGATGGGCGTCAACGGCAAGTACATCACCGGCCCCTCCTGGGTCACCAATCCGCCGGAAGGCGGCTCGAATTCCAAGGTCGACTACGCGCGCTTCTTCGTCGTCCTGGACAAGCTGGTCGACATGGCGCGCGGCAAGCCCGTCGCCAAAAAGAACAAACCCTGAGAGGGCGGGGGACGCTGGTTCTCGCGTCGCTCGCAATGCGCTTGGCTCGCTACTCCTGGCTGGCCTGCCTGACCACGGCGCTCTTGCTGATCGGCCCAGGCCGCGCCGCCGATCTCATGGAAGACGTGGACTATCGCGTCATTCCGAGGCAGAGACTCTCCGATACCGAGCGCATCGAGGTCGTTTATTTTTTCTACTACGGCTGCTCGTGGTGCTATCAGTTCGAGCCCTTCATCGGCGAGTGGCTCAAGAACAAGCCGACCGACGTGAGCTTCCGGCGCGTTCCGGCCCTGCGCACCACCAAGTGGATCACGCTGACCCGCGCGTTTTACGCCTATGAGGCACTGGACCTGCTTCCGCGCTTGCACGCGAAGACGTTCCAGGCCTTTCACAACGACGACGTCAATCTGCAGAGCGAGGGCGCGCTGTTCGATTGGGTGGAGAAGCAGGGTGTGGATCGCAAGCGCTTCGAGGAGGTCTTCCGCTCCGACGCGGTGGCCGAGCGCATGATGACCTCGCGTACGCTGACCGATGCTTTCCGCATCGAGAGCACGCCGAGCGTAGCGGTGGACGGGCGCTATCTCACCAGCAGCGGCATGACCGGCGGGGTGGCCGAGCTGATGACCACCGTGGAGGAATTGATCCGAATGGTTCGCGAGGAGCGCCGAGGCGAGCGGTGAGCTTGCGGGTGGTGATCACCGGAGCGTCGAGCGGTATCGGCCAGGCGCTCGCGGCGGAGTATGCCCGGCGCGGCGCGACGCTGGGTCTCATCGCACGCCGTGAGCAGGTATTGCAGGGATTTGCAGCGGGCCTCGAAGTGCAGACCGCGCTCTATCCCCTCGATGTGCGGGATGCGGCTGGGATGGCGCGGGCGGGAGAGGATTTTTGCGCCCGCTTCGGCAGCCCTGATGTGGTCATCGCCAGCGCCGGGGTGAGCGCGGGCACATCGACCGAGCGAAGCGCAGACCGCGCTGTGTTCCAGGAGATCCTGGACGTCAACGTCATGGGAATGGTGAACACGTTCGCGCCATTCCTCCCCGCGCTGCGCGCAGCAGGGGCCGGCACGCTGGTCGGCATCGCGAGCGTGGCCGGCTTCCGCGGCATCCCGGGATCAGGCGCCTACTCGGGATCCAAGGCCGCCGCCATCACCTATCTCGAGAGCTTGCGCGTCGAGCTGCGCGGCAGCGGCATCGCCGTGGTGACGATCTGCCCCGGCTATATCGACACGCCCATGACGCGCGGCAACCCCTACCGGATGCCGTTCATGATTCCTGCGCATGTTGCGGCCGGGCGCATGGTAAGGGTTATCGCGCGCCGCCGCCGCTACGCGGTGATCCCTTGGCAGATGGGAATCGTTGGCGCAATCCTAAAAATGCTGCCACGTGCGCTATACGATCGGATGTTCGCGCGCGCGCCGAGAAAACCGCGCCGCGATCAGTGATCGGCGAGCGAGATCTCGAGGACCGCTTCGAGCTCGGTCAATGCCTGTTCGGGCGACTCGACCTTGATGGTCGTCATGCCCAACGCTCGGGCCGGCTTGAGGTTGATGCCGAGGTCGTCGAGATAGACCGCTTGCTGCGGATCGAGCTGGAGCCGCTCCAGCGCCAGCCGATAGAAATCTGGCTCGGGTTTGCGCTTGCCGACCAGGCTGGACTCGATTACCGCGTCGAACAGCGCCATCACCTCGCCGACCTCGCGCGCACGGATATCGCTCGCAGGCAGGCCGTGCCCGCTCCTCGTTTTGACGTTGTTCGTAAGACAGGCGTTGACGAAATGCTCCTTGCATCGGCGCAACGCCTCCACCATCTGCGGGCGCAGCGCGCCATACAGCAGCGCGATCACATCCTCACCGCGAACGCTGTGACCCAGCGCGGACGACTCGGCCTCGAACGCGTTGCCGAATTCGGCGAGGGTGATCTCGCCACGCTCGAAGCGGGCCCATGCATTGCTGTCCGCGTTGGCGCTGTTAACCCGACGCAGAAAGTCAGGCGGCAGTCCCCGGCTGCGCTCGAATGCGGCAAACGCTGTGAACGGGCTCTCGGTGAATACCCCGCCAAAATCCCACAGCACCGCCCGTATCGCCGGATTCGGGCGGATGACGCCGCTCACTGCTTGTTCTTCTTCTTGTAGTCGTCGACCGCGCGGCGCAGG
>DASPUW010000245.1:0-3379 GCA_035622675.1 Burkholderiales bacterium
GACATCTTCTCGTTGTCCACGCGCACGAAGCCGTTGTGCAGCCAGTAGTTGACGAAGGTGTGGCCATGCGCACCCTCGGATTGCGCGATCTCGTTCTCGTGGTGAGGGAAGATCAGGTCCTGGCCGCCGCCATGGATGTCGAAATGACTGCCGAGGAAATGCTCGCTCATGGCCGAGCACTCGATGTGCCAGCCGGGGCGTCCCTTGCCCCAGGGAGAGTCCCAGCTTGGCTCGCCGGGCTTGGCGGATTTCCACAATACGAAGTCGAGGGGTTCCTGCTTCGCCGGATCGATCTCCACGCGCTCCCCGGCGCGCAGATCTTCGAGAGACTTGCCGGACAGCTTGCCGTAGCCCGGAAACTTGTGCACCGAATAGTAGACGTCGCCGTTCGCGGCCTGGTACGCGAGGCCGCGCCGCGTCAGCTCTTGGACGATGTGGACGATCTCCTCGATGCATTGCGTGGCGCGCGGCTCGAAGTCGGGTCTGGCGATGCCGAGCCTGGCCTCGTCTTCGTCCGTCTCGCGGATGAAGCGCTCGGCCAACTCTGTCGTGGTCACACCGTTTTCGTGTGCGCGCTTGATAATCTTGTCATCGATGTCCGTGATGTTGCGCACGTATCGCACTGTGAAGCCGGAGGCCTGGAGCCAGCGCCGGATGGCGTCGTACACGACGAACACCCGCGCGTGCCCGATGTGAGCGTGGTCGTACGGCGTCATGCCGCAGACGTACATGCCGACGCGGCCGGCTTCGATCGGCGCGAAGTCCTGCTTGCTGCGCGTGAGCGTGTTATAGACCCTGAGCATGATATTCAGCCGCGGTGCGCCGCTCTCAAGTTCGGACCGCGGCGCACGATGGCACGTCTAACTGCGGGGAGCAGCGTTCCGCCGGGAGGAAATTTGTGGCTGCCGGAGCTTATTGTTAGAATCGCTTGATTGTTGAAATCTGCCAGAATTACAAAGACCTAGCTGCGAAAATTGGGAAAAAAGTATAGCACAATGACGACCTATCGCATTGGCGTACTGGCTGCGGCGTTGCTGATCTTTGGAGGTGGCACGCCAGTGTGGGCAGCAGACGATTACCAGGAAGCCAGCCGCCTCTTCAAGGACGGGAGACGCACCGAGGCGCTCGAGCGCGTCAACGCCTTCCTGGCTCAGCACTCGAAGGATGCGCGCGCCCGCTTTCTCAAAGGCGTGATCCTGACCGAGCAGAGCAAGACCGACGAAGCGATCAAAGTATTCACCGAGCTCACCGCCGACTATCCCGAATTGCCTGAACCCTACAACAATCTCGCGGTGCTGTACGCGGGGCAGGGCGACTACGAGAAGGCGCGCAAGGCGCTGGAGATGGCGATCCGCACGCACCCCAGCTACGCGATCGCGCACGAGAATCTTGGCGACATCTACGCGACGCTTGCGAGCCAGGCTTACGACAAGGCCTTGCAGCTCGACAGCAGCAACGCTGCGGCACGAAAAAAGCTGGCGCTGATCAAGGAGTTGGTTCCTGCAAAAGGTACGGCTGCGCTGGCGCGGGCGGAGCCCGACAAACCCGCCATCGCAACCCCCACACCTAAGCCGGAAACGCCGGCGTCAACGCCCGCCCCCGAGCAACCGAGCCAGGCCGCAGCGGAGAAGGCACCGGGCGACGCGGAAGCCACCACCGCGATAGTCGCAATGCTCGACGGCTGGGCGCGTGCCTGGTCCGACAACGACGCGGATGCCTACTTGAGTTTCTATGCGCCCGATTTCATTACGCCGAACGGAGAAGCGCGCAAGGACTGGGAAGCGTCGCGCCGCCAGCGGCTGGCAAAACCGCGAAAGATCAAAGTCACAGCTTCTTCACCACGCGTCAAGTTTGCCGATAACACCCACGCCATCGTCTCCTTCCGGCAAAGCTACACTTCGGCTAACCTCAACTCCGTTGGCACCAAGTCGTTGAAAGTGGTGCGCGTAGGTGACCGTTGGCTGATCCAGCAGGAATTGATCGAAAAGTGATCCGTGGGTTTGCAACGCGGCACGGCGCGCGCGTGCGCGCCGTCGCGCTTCTGCTGCTGGCAGCAGCGATCCTTGCTGGCGACGTATCGGCTATGGGCAGTCGCCCGGGCCAGCTTGCCCGCGCCCTGCGCATGCCCGAGACCATGCTGGTGGAGGCGCTCATCGACGTCCGCAACAACCGCCTTGACGCCGCGCTGAAACGCGTCGATGCGCTGCTCGCGGTCAAGCCCGACTTCCGCCTTGCGCAGCTGGTCAAAGGTGACCTGCTCATGGCGCGGGCACGGGCAATTCCGACGCTCGGCGCGGCACAAGCCCCGGCCGATCGCCTCGACGACCTGCGCGCAGAAGCCCGCGCACGCTTCGCGCGCTACAGCCTTCAGCCCCCGGCGAATCGCGTGCCCAGATACCTGCTGCAGCTCGAGCCGCAGCAGCGCTATGCGGTGGTGGTCGACACGGCCCGCTCGACGCTCTACCTGTTCGAGAACCGCGATGGGGCGCCGCGCTACCTCACCGACTACTACATTACGGTAGGCAAGAACGGCATCAACAAACTGCGCGAAGGCGACAAGAAGACCCCGCTCGGCGTCTATCACGTGACCTCCGAGCTGCCGCGCGAAAGGCTCGACGCGTTCTACGGCAGCGGGGCGTTTCCCATCAGCTATCCAAACGAGTGGGATGCGCGCCAGGGGCGCAACGGCCACGGCATCTGGCTGCACGGCACACCGCGCGACACTTACAGCCGGCCGCCGCGCGCGAGCGACGGCTGCGTGGTGCTCGCGAACGAGGACCTCGAGGAGCTAAAAAAACGCGTGCAGATCGGGCTCACTCCGGTCATCATCGCCGATCGCGTGGACTGGGTCGAACCGGCGGCGGTGAAGGCGCTGCGCGCCACCTTGAACGAGCGGCTGGAGGGCTGGCGCGCGGACTGGGAAAGCCGCGATACCGAACGATATCTGCGCAACTACGCGCGCTCGTTCGTCGCCGACAACTCGAACCTGGCGCAATGGTCGGCGCAGAAGCGCAGGGTGAGCCTGGGCAAGGAGTGGATCAAGGTGCGGTTGTCGGCGGTCTCGGTGTTTCTCTACCCGGGGCGGGACGATCTGGCCGTGGTCAGCTTCCTGCAGGACTATGCGAGCAACAATCTGTCCAACAAGATGAGAAAACGGCAATACTGGATCCAGGAAGGCGGCAGCTGGAAGATCCTGTACGAGGGAGCGGCGTAGGGTCTCGGCGCGCCGGAAGAGAGACCGACAACCAAACGGGAGACTGAAGACGATGGTCAAACTACACACCAACCTCGGGACGATCACGCTGGAGCTCGAGGCAGAGAAAGCGCCCGCGACGGTCGAGAACTTCCTGGCCTACGTCAACGGTGGTTTCTACAGCAA
>DASPUW010000246.1:0-2654 GCA_035622675.1 Burkholderiales bacterium
ATCGCGGTGGAGCCGCTGATGGACGTGAACCACGTGGCGAGCGCGGTGCTGTACATGGCGAGCCTGCCGCTGGACACCAACGCGCAGTTCCTGACGATCATGGCGACCAAGATGCCGTTCGTCGGGCGCGGCTGAGACGCCTCTCGCCGCCTACACGGCCGACATCACGAAGGAACCAGGGCTCAGTCGGCCCGTCGCGCAAGCACCAGGTTGAATACCGAGGAATCGATCGGCACGAGCGCCCGCAGGCGCTCGTCTACCACGATGTGCACGCGGTCGCCAAAGCGGGCGAGCCGGCCAAGCAGACCCTGCAGATCGCCGAGTTGGTGAGCCTGAAAGGCCTCCACGCGCAGCGTGACGCTGGCACGCGTGTGCTTGAGCAGGCGCTCGAGGCCGGGGGCCGCTCGTTTGAAGAAGTGACCGTCCAGCAGGCCCTTGAGAGACAAGGCCAGATCGGGGGCATCCGTCTGGTGCAGCTTCAGGGTGACTTTGCCATCCGCCAGGTAGCCCCCGATGGCGCTGCGCACCGAGTCGACGCGCCGCTCGAGCGAGCGGGCCTCGGTCCGCTCCACTGTCACACGCCGCTCGGCGAACTCGCGCATGGACAATGCGCCGATCCAATCCGCGACCACCGTCGCCAGCCGAGACGGCTTGCGCCAGGGGATGGTCTTCAGGAAATACCACACCCGGGTCGGACCTCCCGGCAGGATGCCCTTCCAGATAAGCTTGCCGACGATCTTCAAACCGTCCAGCGTCGAATAACCGCCACCATAGTTCGGGTTTGTGAGGTAGGTGAGCTGGTTGCGGATGCGCAGCGCGATCTCGCGGTCGGTGAGCAGGCGCTTATAGAGTCCGATGTAGCCATCGACCATCGCGTCGTAGGGCATGCTCTTCGGAATGATGTTGGTGCCGGGCCGCGTATTCTCGTGCGTGTCCTCCAACGTAGACAGGCGCCCCTCCTTCTTCAGCCGGTCGTAGAGCGGGGTCTTGGGCAGCGCGGCGAGCAGCCCGATCATGGGAAACTGGATCCCAGAGTCGGTGATGAACTGGTACTGCTGCTCAAAAGTGTCCAGCGTGTCGTGGTCGAAGCCGATGATGAACCCGGCCAGGACGTCGATGCCGTACGAATAGACGCGCCGGACCGAGGTGAGAATGTCCTCGTGCAGGTTCTGGGTCTTGAGCGTTTCCTTCAGGCTCGCCGGATCAGTCGACTCGATGCCGATGAAGACCCAGCCGAAATTTGCCGCACGGAACAGCTCCAGCAGATCCTTGTGCTGCGCCATGTTGAGCGACGCCTCGGTGCCGAAGCTGAACTTGTAGTTGTGTTTGTCCTGGTATTCCTTGAGGTAGGCCAGCAGCTTCTTGGCGACCGGCAGGTTGCCGATCAAGTTGTCGTCCACGAAAAAGGCATTGTGGATGTTGAAGCGGCGCAGCTCATCCAGCTCGCGGCCGACCTGCTCTAGGCTCTTCACGCGCGGCTTGCGGCCGAACATGATGATGATGTCGCAGAATTCGCAGCGAAACGGGCAGCCGCGCGAGAATTGCATCGAGACGTACGAATAGCGGTCGAGCTTGAGCAGGTCGAAGCGCGGCGTGGGCGAATCCGTTAGGGCAACCGTGCCGGTTTCGTGGTAGAGCGGTTTGGGCGCGCCCTGCTCGAAGTCGCGGCAGAACTCCTTCCAGATGTACTCGGCTTCGCCGGCAGTCACGGTGTCTGCGTGTGTGGTGTACTGCTCGGGGCAGAGCGATGCGAAGCTGCCGCCCGCAACAACATAATGACCGCGGCTGCGGTAGTAAGCCAACAGCTCCTGTTGCCGCTTGAACTGCACACCCATACCGCACACGCCCACGATGTCGACCTGCGGCTCCAGGGGAATGGGCTCGATGTTCTCATCGATGATCTCCACTTCCCAGTGCGGCGGGCACAGCGCAGCCAGCGTAGCCAGGCCGAGCGGAGGATTGATCGCGCGCTTGCGCGGGAGAATATGATCGAGTGCCCACTTGGAGCTCCAGAAGCTCTCGGGAAACCGGGGGTTGATCAGCAGCAGGCGCATGGCGACCTGTCCTTGTCGTTGGTGTGAGGCATTCAGATACTGCACTGCGGAACGGCTGCTTGATCCCGCTACAAGGTCGAGGCGGGGAACCGCCGCATCATACTCTACTTATCAGCGCAAAACCGCGGTTGGCGTCCAGTGTACCGACCGCATCGAGCGTGCCAGGTGCACGGCCGGGCGTTCTGGGTCAGACAGATGCAGGTCAGACGGGTTCGTCGAATACCACCAAGGTTCGCGTTTCGATGCTCTCGCGCGGCACGAAGTCACGCGGACATGCTGGATTTCGAAAACCGGTATGCGGCATGAAACGCGCACGTACCTCGGCGCGCGAGTCATAGCATTTGAGGAGCAGAAACTCCTCGGGCTGCATATCCGACGCGTAGAACCAGCGGTGCGCGGGGTTATAGCGCACCGAGTAAATCTGGCCACGGTGACGCGGCACCGCCAGGTCGTCTTCGCCGAAGTGATGGATGTCGGTGGCGACGAGATCCTCGCGAGCAACGCTGCGCGCATCGCACACCGCGAGCGGGTTATCCAAAACCGGGCCAACGATCGGCCGCCACAAGTTGACAAACGCGACGCGGCGACCGGCTAGATCGG
>DASPUW010000247.1:0-23767 GCA_035622675.1 Burkholderiales bacterium
GGAGCAGCACGATCGACCTCATGCAGATTCACAACCTGGTCGACTGGAAAACGCACACGGCTACACTCAGGGAGTGGAAGGAGCAGGGGCGGGTGCGCTACATCGGCATCACGCACTATCACGAAGGTGCGTACGACCAGCTGGAGCGTCTGATCAAGACGCGGGAGTACGATTTCGTCCAGTTGAATTACAGCATCGCGGAGCGCGAGGCAGAGCGCAGCGTGCTGCCGGTGGCACAGCAGGCCGGGGTCGCCGTCATCGCCAATCGCCCTCTCGCAAAAGCCGGCCTGTTCTCGCGCGTGCGCGGCAAGCCGCTGCCGCAGTGGGCGAGCGAGCTCGATTGCACGTCATGGACGCAATTCTTCCTCAAATACGTCGCGTCCAACCCGGCCGTGACCTGCGCCATCCCTGCGACCAGCAACCCCGAACACTTGAAGGACAATATGCTGGCGGGAGTGGGCCGGATGCCCGACGCCGAGACGCGGCGAAAGATGGCTGAGTACTTCGACAACCTATGACGTAAAGCACTTGAGTGGTAGGAACTGTTTTCCCTAGATCAACCCGCGCGCACTCAAGTTTCGCATCAGCTCGCCCGCGCCGAAGGTCCACGGCGCGATCTTGTCGCAGTAGCCGACCCGGTTGGACAGAGCGCCGAGCGTGGGCGAGCGGACCGTAACCACATCGCCGGGCTTGTGAGTGAAGCCGCGCCCGGGTTCATCGCGGTCGCGTACCGGCGCGAACGCTGTGCCCATGAACAGCGCGAGCCCGTCGGGATACTGATGCTCGCGGTTGAGCGCCTGCGCTGCGAGGTCGAGCGGATCACGGCTGATCTGCGTCAGGTCGTAGCTTCCCTGCAGGCGGAAAGCGTCGTCGCCGGCGACCTCCACGCTGATCTGCGTCCGACGCAGCTCGCTCACGCCATAGTGCCGGTCAAACAGGCGGATAAAGGGGCCGAGCGCGCAGCTTGCGTTGTTGTCCTTCGCGCGACCGAGGAGCAACGCGCTGCGTCCCTCGTAATCGCGCAGGTTGACGTCGTTGCCGAGCGTGGCACCGACCACCTTGCCGGTATGATTGACGATCAGCACCAGCTCGGGCTCGGGATTGTTCCACGACGATGACTTGAGGATGCCGATGTCTGCGCCGGTGCCCACAGCGGACAGCGGCTGCGCCTTGGTGAAGATCTCCGCGTCCGGACCGATGCCGACCTCGAGATACTGCGACCACATACCGCGGCGCACGAGCGAGTCCTTCAGGCGCATGGCTGCGGGCGAGCCCGGTTTGGTCGAGCGGAGTTCGCCGCCGATCTCTTCGCCCAGACTCTTGCGGATCGACTCTGCAGCTGACGGGTCGCCCTTGGCCTGCTCTTCGATGACGCGCTCGAGCATGCTCGCGATAAAAGTCACGCCGCACGCGCGCACGGCCTGCAGGTCGACAGGACACAGAAAGTGCGCACGGCTGGGGTCGCGTCGATCAGCCGCGGAGTTGGCCAGAAGCTCTGCCGCTCGTCCGATGAAGTTGGCGCGCCCGTTCTTGACTGCGGCGGTAACCAGTGCACCCGGCTCGTCGCGGTTCATCAAGTCGGAGCAGGTCGGCGCCACCTGCGACAGGTCGTATACCTGCGCGTCGGAAACGAGCACCGGGCTCGGCCCGGCCAGCGGCCCAGGCACCCACGCCCGTCCGACCAAGGCCGCACGAGCATGATCGTCCGGCAACGCGATGCGCTCCTCCAGTGCGAGCTGTGGTGACGTGCTCATCGCTGCCTCCCGTAATGACGCGCAATGATCATGATCTCCTCCGAATCCGGGTTCTCGATTTCTTCTTCTCGCGCGCAGCGCGTCGATTATACATTCTCGCGCCAATATGAAATGATGCAGGCCTTGCCTCTCAAGTCCGCGATGTTCGACACCCGGCTCGTCTTCCTCGATCTCGAAACCACCGGCGCCAGCGCCGACCGCGACCGCATCACGGAGATCGGGCTGATCGAGGTCGCCGAGGCCCACCTGGTGCAGGAATGGTCGACTTTGGTCGATCCGGGGCGCGTCATCCCGCCCGCCGTGGTATCTCTGACCGGCATCACCGATCACATGGTCGCGCAGGCACCGACCTTCGCCGATATCAGCGCCGAACTGCTGGAGCGTTTGGAAGGACGTCTGCTGGTCGCACACAACGCGCGCTTCGACTACGCATTTCTGCGCGCCGAGTTCCGGCGCCTGGGCATCCGCTATCGCTCGCGCGCGCTGTGCACCGTGCGTCTGTCGCGCGCGCTGTTCCCCGAACACCGCCATCACAACCTGGACTCCGTGATCGAGCGCTTCGCGCTCTCGTGCAGCGCACGGCATCGGGCGCTCGGCGACGCGCAGGCCGTGTGGGCGTTCGCCCGCGAGCTCGAGCGCAGCGTCGATCCTCAGCGCCTGGCGCAGGCGATAGCCGACGTGACCCAGGTCCCGTGGCTGCCCTCCGGCCTCGACCTCGACCGCTTCGATGACCTTCCGGATGCGCCGGGCGTTTACGCGTTCCACGCGTCCGACGGCACGCCGCTGTATGTGGGTAGCGCCCTCAATCTCCGTTCGCGCGTGCTCGCGCACTTTACCGGCGGCGGCAAGCTCGATCGAGCACAGGCGCTGGCGCTGCAAACCGCGTCCCTCGAGTGGACCGAGACGGCGGGGGGTTTGGGCGCGGCGCTCAGGGAAATTGTGTTGCTGCGCGACCTGACGCCGCTGTACAACCGGCGCCGCGCCGCTGCGCCCGCTTGGACGCTGCGCTGGGAGCCGGGCACGCAGGTAGAGCCCGTGCCGCTCGACAGCGAACAAGGCGTCGCGTCCGCCTCGCTCTACGGCGTGTTCCGCAGCCGCGCCGACGCATGGACCGCGCTGCGTGGAGTGGCGCAGAGCCAGGCGCTGTGTGGCACTCTTCTGGGCCTGGAGACGGGACCCGGCCCCTGCTCCACTTTCGCGCGCGGTGCCTGCCGCGGCGCCTGCGTTGGACGAGAGACGGCTGCGCAGCACATGATGCGCGTGGCGAGCGCGCTGGCGCGCTTGCGGATGACGCGCTGGCCTTTCAGCGGGCGAGTCGCCTTGCGCGAAGCCGATCCTTACCGGACCATGAGCGAGATCCACGTGCTGGACGAGTGGCGTTACCTGGGCTCGGCGCGCACTGACGATGAGCTCGCAGCGCTGCTCGAGCAGCGCGACCTTCCGCCCTTCGATGTCGACCAATATCGGCTGCTGAAGCGGCATCTGGCCGACACGCGGCGAGAGAGTGAGCTCATCGACCTCGCGCGTCCCGTTCCAGCTACCGACATCTGGTAGCGCTCACGCTCATCGCCGTTGCGATGCAGCGTGCATACCGCCTCGCGCTACAATCCCGACCCAGATTGCGCCCACTTCAGAGTTGAGCCATGGCGAGACCCGAAAACCGCAGCCCGATTCCGAAAGCGCCGTTCTGGCTAAGCGCGGGTGCGCTGGTCCCCTTCGTCGTGATCGTCGGCGCGATGTGGGCGTTGCCGGCAGCCTACACCCCCCCGCTCTTGTTCTGGCTCACTTCCTATGCCGCGGTGACCCTGAGCTTCGCGGGTGCGCTGCACTGGGGAATATCCATGCTGCACCCCGACATGACCGAACACGATCGCGGCGTGTTCATGGCCTGGAGCGTCGTGCCGGCGCTGGTGGGCTGGGTCTCTCTACTGCTGCCGGTCAAGACCGGTCTGCTGCTGCTCGCCGCCACGTTTGTGATCCAGCACGCGGCCGACCGCCAGCTGGCGCAGCGCTTCCGGCTGGCGGCCTGGCATCTTCGCCTGCGCGCCGGGCTGACCGCAGTGGCGGTGCTCTGTTTGGTGCTGGCGCTCACGCACTTGGCGCGAGTCTGAAAGAATCAGGCCGCTAGCTTTTCACCCGGTCGAGAAAGCGGAGCAGAGCCGTGTTGAAAACCGCCGGCTGCTCGAGGTTCGAGAGATGGGAAGCATCGGGAACAATGACCAGCTCGGAACCGGGAATCGCCTGCTGGATCGCCTGCGACATCGCAACCGGCGTGCCGACGTCCTTCTCTCCGACGATGATCTGCACCGGGCACGTGATCTCGCCGAGCCGCTCGGTGACGTTGAGCTTCGAAATGGCGTGGCAGCATCCCGCATAGCCCTGTGAAGGGGTGTGCCGTATCAGATCGGCGACGCGCTCTACCACGTTGCCGCGGCGAGCGAGAAACGGCTCGGTGAACCAGCGCTTGAGCGTCGACTCCACCAGAGGCTCCATGCCCTGCTCGGTGGCGGTCTTGATTCGCTCATCCCATACCGGCTTAGCCTCGGGCGGTATGCGGCTCGACGTGTCGCACAGCACCAGGCTCTTGAACACGCCGGGATGCTCGAGCGCGTAAGTCATGCCGATCATACCGCCCATCGACAGTCCCACGAAATGCGGAGAATCGATGCGCAGCGCGGTGAGCAGGCCGTGCAGGTCGTCAGCCAGCATCTTCTGCGTGTAGGCGCCGACCGGAGCGTCGGAAGCACCATGGCCGCGTGTGTCGAAGCGCAGCACCTTGTACCTGCGCTTGAGCGCCTCGGCCTGCTCGTCCCACATCGATATCGCGCACGCCAGTGAATGGCTCATCACGACCCAGGGCCCGTCGCCCTCGACCGTGTAGTTGATGTGAATCGCGCCGGTTTTGATCTTCATGAGCTTCCCCCCAAATAGGGAGAGGAGTATAGCGCTGGACGGCTAGACTTGACCGGCGCCCACCTTCGTTCCATTCTGTGCCGTTCCGCCGCATACCCGCGATGCGGCTCACACTCGATCAGGGAGAGAGGATGAGACTGTTACAGTTTCTCGATCGCGACAAGGCGCGCAAAGTCGCGGCAGTATCCGACGACGGCAAGAGTCTGCGGGTGCTGCGCCAGGTGCAGCGGGTGTACGACCTCGCGCTGGAAGCGGGTCGGCGCAGGCTCGCCCTCGCCTCGCTGGTGCAGGATCGGTTAGCGTCCGAGTCGCTGCCGTACGATGAAGTCGTCGCCGATCGGCGCTTGCTGCCGCCTTTGGATCATGCCGACCCAGCCCGCTGCCTTGTTACCGGCACGGGGCTGTCGCACTTGGGCAGTGCCGCCGCGCGCGATTCGATGCACGCCAAACTGAAACAAGACGAGAGTCAGCTCACCGACTCGATGAAGATGTTCAAGTGGGGACTGGAGGGCGGCAAGCCGGCAGCGTCGGCAATCGGGGTCCAGCCCGAGTGGTTCTACAAGGGCGATGGCAGCTGCGTGGTCGCGCCGGAGCAGCCGCTGCAGCTGCCCGCGTTTGCTCTTGACGGCGGCGAGGAGGTCGAGGTGGTGGGCTGCTATGTGATCGGCGAGAACGGTGACCCGCTGCGAGTCGGCTTTGCACTCGGCAATGAATATTCAGACCACGTCATGGAACGGCAAAACTACCTCTACCTCGCGCATTCCAAGCTGCGCCAGTGCTGCTTCGGGCCTGAGCTGCTGCTGGGCGAGCTGCCCGCCAACGTGTCGGGCGAGGCGAGACTGCTGCGCAAAGGCCAGGCCGTGTGGAGCGACAGTTGGCTGTCTGGGGAAAACAACATGGCGCACTCCATCGCCAACCTCGAGCATCACCACTTCAAGTACCGCGAGTTCCGCCGTCCGGGCGACGTGCACATCCACTTCTTCGGCGCGGCCACCGGCAGCTTCACCAAGAACGTCAAGGCCGAGATCGGCGACGTATTCGAGATTGCTGCGCCCGCGTTCGGCCGTCCCCTGCGCAATACGCTCGGAGCGTCGAGCGAGCCGTACACGTTCACGCCCGTACGGCCTCTATAGATCCCAACTCTACGAGACAGGTTGCGCGTGGCAGGTGAGCTTCACGTCGTGTTCGGCGCCGGGCCGCTGGGGATCGCAGTCGTGCGCACCCTGCAGGCGCGCGGCCTGCGCTCGCGGTTGGTGACACGCGGCGGCCGGCGCGCGATCGGGTCTGCGCAGCCGTCCGAGTGGGTGGAGGCGGACGCTATGGATGCAAGCAGTGCGCAGCGCGCGTGCGTGGGCGCATCCGTGGTCTATCACTGCGCCGGCGCTCCCTACCAGCGCTGGGCCGAGCTCCTGCCCCGTATGATGGACGGCATCTCGGGCGCCGCCCGCGTAGCCGAAGCCAAGTTGATCTATGCGGACAACGCTTACCTCTACGGCAAAGTGACGGGCCCGATGCGCGAGGACCTGCCGTCGAAACCGAACACGCGCAAGGGCAGGGTGCGCGCCGAGCTCGCCGATCGGCTGCTGAACGCTCACGCCCGGGGCGCATTGCGCGCCGCCATCGGCCGAGGCTCGGATTTCTTCGGACCGAACGTGCTGCTTTCGCACGCCGGGAGCCGTCTGTTTCCGCAGGCCCTGGCAGGCAAGCCCACAGATGTGCTGGGCGCTCCGGACAAGCTCCACACCTTCACTTACGTCGAGGACTTCGGCCAGGCTCTGGTCGCGATCGGTGAACGCGACGAGGCACTGGGAAAGGCATGGCACGTGCCGAGCGCCGCTGCAGTCTCGCATCGCGCTTTCATCGAGCACGTCTACCGTCTGGCCGGGCACGATCCAGCGCTGCGCGTCGTGCCGCGCTGGATGGTGGCGACGATGGCTCCGTTCGATCCGACGCTGCGCGAAGTGAAGGAGATGCTGTATCAGCTGGAAGACGACTTCGTGCTGGACAGTGCGCGCTTTACCCAGACGTTCCGATTGTCGGCGAGCCCGCTGGATGACGCAATCCGCGCTACCCTGTCCTGGTATCGGGACGGCTATTCAGCAAAGAAGTAGTCGCGCGCACGTTTCTGTCGACAGGCGTACCGCCCGGTCATTCGAGCTCGATCGGCTGGATGAGGTCGGGTCCCTCGTTGCGCGCGCTGTTCACGCGCGCCGAGATGGGGTAGGCGCGCATTTCATCGGCGGGATAAGGCGTGAGCATCGGCAGGATCGCGCCGGGATCGGTGAGGTGCGGATCCAGCCAACGCGCGTAGCCCTCGCGTGCGACGATCACCGGCATGCGATCATGGATCTTCGCCATCAGCGGGTTTGCGTCAGTCACCACGATGGCGCAGCTCAACACGGGCTCGGCGCCCTCCTGAGCCCAGTAGTCCCAGACTCCGCCCAGCGCGAACAAGCCGCCCTCGATCATGCCCACGTGCCACGCCTGCTTGCCGCCAGCGGGGCGCCGCTGCCACTCGTAGAAACCATCCGCCGGAATGAGGCAGCGCCGCCGGCGGACCGCCAGACGGAACATCGGGTTGTCGAAGATGGTCTCGGCGCGCGCATTGATCGGCTTTGCGGCGGACAGGCTCTTGGACCAACTCGGCGTCAGACCCCAGGTGAGCGCGCTGAGCTCGCGCCGCTCGTGCCGCATCCGAACCGCCGGAATTCTGAGCGACGGCGCGACGTTGTAACGCGGCGGAAGTAGCGCCGCTTCTTCGGTCAGCGCTGCACCGAATCGACGCGCCAGCTCTTCGACCGGGGTGTGGACTTCATAGCGGCCGCACATGCAGCAGCTAATTGGGGCGGAACGTGGCTGACGCAAGGCCGTCGTGCACGGCCGGGACGGGCGCAAACGTTTACACTACGCGCGTCGTTCCACTCGGGACTCAAAGGAGGCAAGGATGATCTACGAGCTGCGCATCTACCACGCGACGCCCGGCCGGCTGCCGGACCTCAGCAAGCGGTTTGAGACGATCACTCTGAAGCTGTGGGAAAAGCACGGGATCCGACAGGCCGGCTTTTGGACTGTGCTGGTTGGCCCGAGCAACCAGCAACTCTACTATTTCCTCGAGTGGAAGGATCTGGCCGAGCGCGACCAGAAATGGGGTACGTTCATGTCGGATCCGGAATGGCTGGAGAAACGTGCCGAAACCGAAAAGAACGGGCCGCTGGTTCAGCGGGTGGAGAACATCTTGCTGAGCCCGACGGCGTACTCGAAGATGAAGTAGCGGAGGAAAGCGCCACGAAGGAAAGGGCGGGCGATCTGGTGGGATCGCCCGCCCTCGTTACTGCCGTCACGTCTTCCCGGCGCTTGGGTTAGCGCAGGATCTTTCGCGCCGCGCTAGATTGGCCTTGCACTGGCAGGCCCCGCACGGGGTGCAGCTGCACCAACCACAGCCACTGCCGGCATATCGGCCTGGCGCTGCCATCCTTGAGGCGGCACGCCGGTTTCGCCG
This sequence comes from Burkholderiales bacterium, assembly GCA_035622675.1. Taxonomy (GTDB): domain Bacteria; phylum Pseudomonadota; class Gammaproteobacteria; order Burkholderiales; family SHXO01; genus SHXO01. Next base: position 8,167 of record DASPUW010000247.1, read on the forward strand.
CGGCCTGGGGTCGCGTACAATGCATCATCCCAGTTTGCCTATAACCCATTCATTATCAATAGATTGTGGTATGGATGACAAGCGCATTTACAACGTCAACGTCGCGTCGCAGGACGTTCTGCTGACGCCTGACGAGGTCAAGCTGCGTGTTCCAATCACGCCGGGCGTCCAGAACACGGTTCTGACGGCCCGCGTTACGGTGGAGAACATCCTCGACCGCAGCGACCATCGCATGATCGTGGTTGCGGGACCGTGCTCGATACATGACCCGGTTGCCGCCCTGGACTACGCGCGGCGCCTCAAGCGGCTGTCGGACGAGGTGTCGGACACGCTGTATGTCGTGATGCGCGTGTACTTTGAGAAGCCGCGCACCACCACCGGGTGGAAAGGCCTGATCAACGACCCGCACCTGGACGACTCTTTCAACGTCGAGGAAGGGTTGCAGCTTGCGCGCAAGGTGCTGCTCGACATCAACGAGCTCGGGCTGCCGGCCGGCACTGAAGCGCTCGACCCGATCAGCCCGCAGTACCTGTCGGACTTGATCGCGTGGAGCGCGATCGGGGCGCGCACAACCGAGTCGCAGACGCACCGCGAGATGGCGAGCGGGCTGTCCACTCCGGTCGGCTTCAAGAACGGAACCGACGGCGGTCTCCAGGTCGCGATCAACGCGCTTCTGTCGGTATCCAAGCCGCACAGCTTCCTCGGCATCAACCAGAACGGCCAGGTCGCGGTGATCCGCACCAAGGGCAACGGTTACGGCCACATCGTCCTGCGCGGGGGCAGCAAGGGGCCGAACTACGACTCCGTCACGATCGCTCTGGTTGAAAAGGAGCTGGCCCGCAACTCACTCGCGCCCAACATTATGGTCGACTGCAGTCACGCCAACTCCAACAAGGATCCCTCGCTGCAGCCGCTCGTCATGAACGACGTGGTGCACCAGATCATGGAGGGGAACCGCTCGATCGTTGGCGCGATGCTGGAAAGCAACCTGCACGCTGGTAATCAACCGATCCCGGCGGATCTGTCCCGGTTGAACTATGGTGTTTCGGTGACTGACGCCTGCATCGATTGGACGACCACCGAGAAGCTCCTGCGCGAGGCGCGTCAAAAGCTCAAGGACGTCCTGCCGGCGCGGGTGCCGCGAACCGCCGAGGTGCGCTCGATCGGCGGCTAGAGCCGGCGCCGGCAGTACTCGCTAGCGCATGACGAATGGGTTGGCCGTCGCCGCGCCGGTGTTGATCCAGACGCTCTTCTGCTGCAGGTACTCGAAGATGGCCTGCATACCGTTCTCGCGCCCCACGCCGCTGTCCTTGTAGCCGCCGAACGGGGCCATGTAGCTCACCGCGCGATAGGTGTTCACCCACACGGTGCCGGCCTTGATGCCCTCGGACATGCGAATGGCGCGGCCGATGTCGCGCGTCCACACCCCTGCCCCCAGCCCAAAGCGCACGTCGTTGGCGATGCGCAGCGCGTCGTTTTCGTCGGTGAACGGAATCACCGACAACACCGGTCCGAAGATTTCCTCCTGCGCGATGCGCATACGGTTGTCCACGCCGGTGAAGATGGTCGGCTCGACGAACCAGCCCTTGCCGCACTCTGGCCGTGTAGCCGGCCCGCCGCCCAAGCGCAGCTCTGCGCCTTCCTTCTTGCCGATGTCGATGTAGGACAGGACTTTGTCATACTGCGGGCGCGTCGTGACAGGCCCAACCTGCGTCTCGAGACTCAATGGGTTGCCCATCCTGGCAGTCTTGGCCAAAGCCAGGAGCTTGTCGACGAACGCGTCGTGCACCGATCGCTGCAGCAGCAAACGCGAGCCGGCGATGCAGGTCTGCCCGGTCGCCGCGAAGATACCCGAGACGGCGCCGTTCACAGCGTCATCCAGGAGCGCGTCATCGAATACGATGTTGGGTGACTTGCCGCCCAGCTCCAGTCCGACCTTCTTGAAGCCGCGTGCCGCCGCTTCATTGATGAGGCGCCCGGTGGCGTCCGACCCGGTAAAGGCGATCTTGCGCGTGAGGGGATGCTCGACCAGCGGCATGCCCGCTTCCTTGCCGAAGCCAGTCACTACGTTGACCACGCCCGCCGGGATGCCCGCCTCCTCGACGAGCTTCACGAACTCGAGGGTCGACACGGAAGTGAACTCGGAAGGTTTGATCACGACGGTGTTTCCCGCGGCCAGCGCCGGCGCGAGCTTCCACGCCGTGAGCAGCAGCGGCGAATTCCACGGGGTGATTGCCACGACAACGCCCAGCGGCTCGTAGCGAGTGAAGCTGAAGTAGCCCTTCTTGTCGAGTGGCAGAACGCGCCCCTCGATCTTGTCCGCCAGTCCACCAAAGTAGTAGTACCACTGCGGAGCGTAGTTCAGCTGAGCCCGCATCTCGGCGATCAGCTTGCCATTGTCCAGTACTTCGAGCTCGGCCAGCCGATCCGCGTTGCGCGCGACGAGATCGCCCAGCTTGCGCAACGCGGCCCCTCGCTGGCTGGCCGTCATCTGCGGCCAGGGGCCTTCGGTGAACGCGGCATGCGCTGTGCGTACAGCGTGATCCGCATCCTGCGCGTTACCGCGGGCGATGAGCGCCCAAGGCTCGCCGGTGAAAGGGTTGTAGCTCTCGAACCACTCGCCGGAGGCGGGCGCCACCCATTCTCCGCCGATATACATCTGATGCTTGTTCAAAGCGTCCTCCTGGTTCAGGTTTCTCGCGCTTCGGGCGCGAGGTTAGCCGAGATTGGAAAGGTTGAGCTCGACCAGCTCCAGCTGGGTGAACAGCGCCTTGTGCTCAGGCGAGGCCGACAGCGCGTGCAGGCACAGGGTCACGCGCTTACGAAGTTCGGCCTGGCTCATCCCGGCATAGGCGCCGAGCAGCGTCGGGATGTCCTCCAAACCACCGGCTTTGGCTTCAGTTACGATTTGCGCGAGCTTCGCCTCAACGGCGGCCCGGTCGAGATTGGTGACCAGCTCTACGGTCTTGTCTTGGTTCACGGCAGCCCCCGTCACAAGGTCTGAGGCGTTCATTTTATGGTATTTATGCCCCTGGGCAGGGCAAAATGGCGGACATGAAGGCGTTCGAGCTGACCGGCAAGGTGGCGGTCGTGACCGGATCGAGCCGGGGGATTGGCCGCTCCATCGCAGAGCACCTCGCCGCCGCCGGCGCGAAAGTGGTGATCTCGAGCCGCAAGGCTGGCGCCTGCGAGGAAGTTGCACAGGCGATCCGCAGTGCCGGCGGCGAAGCCGCCGTCGTGCCCGCCAACATCGGCGATCGGGCGCAGCTGGACAATCTGGTCGCCGAGACGCGAAAGCTGTGGGGCGGTATCGACGTGCTGGTGTGCAATGCCGCGTCCAACCCCTACTACGGCCCGATGTCGGGCCTGCCGGACGACGCCTTCACCAAGATCCTCCACAACAACGTCATCGCGAACCACTGGCTGTGCAACCTTGTGCTGCCGGACATGGCGCAGCGCGGCGGCGGCGCGGTCATCATCGTGTCCTCCATCGGCGGCTTGAAGGGCAGCGCGGCGCTGGGTGCGTACGGCATTTCCAAGGCCGCCGACATGCAGCTTGCGCGCAACCTCGCGGTGGAGTGGGGCAAGCACAACATCCGCGTCAACTGCATCGCGCCAGGTCTCGTGAAGACGGATTTCGCGCGCGCGCTATGGGACAACCCGAAGCTGCTGGCCCAGACCGAGGGGATGACTCCGCTGAGGCGCATCGGCCAGCCAGACGACATCGGCGGTATCGCCGTGCTGCTCGCTTCGCGCGCGGGCGCCTTCATCACCGGCCAGACCATCGTCGCCGATGGCGGCATCACGATTGCGAGCTGAGCGGCGTGGCGGAGACCCTGACCCTCGAGCAACAGACCGCACGGCTGCTGAATCATCCATACCATCGCTTCGCTGGGCTCGAACTCGTGCATCAGGAGCCGGGCAAGGCCTGGTGCCGTTTCGAAGTCAACGCGAACTCGATCAGCCTGTCGGCCACCCTGCACAGCGGCGTGCTGTACGGTCTGCTGGATGCAACCAGTCACCTCGCTCTGCTGCCGATGCTCGAAGCTGGCGAGCAGGCGAGCACCATCGATCTGCACGTCTCGATCGTTCGCGCGGTCCCCCCGGGGGCCCGGGTAGCCCTGCGCGCCGAGGTGGTACGCAAGCGCTCCAAGCTCGCGTTCCTGCGCTGCGAAGCTCAGACGGTCGAGGACGCCGCCGGGACAGTGGCGGTGGCCCTGATCACCGCGACCATCAACCGTCGCGCCTAGGGCGTGTCAGCTGCCCTTCGCCGCAGATCGCCCTACAGCGGGCGGTTGGGCGAACCGAAAACAGCTCCAGGCGAAATTGCGGGCAAAGGGGCATGGCACACGAATCTCTCCTGGCGCGACTCGCGCGGAGGCTGCCGCCGAGGTTCGGGGGCTTAAGCCTGATCGGCTACGGGTCGCGCTTCGCGCTGACCGGCGTGACCCTTGTTCTGGCTGTGGCCGCGGCCACGGGGCAGGACCGCGCGGGCTGGGGTTTCGTGGCCTGGATTCTGTGCGTGGCAGCGCTGCTGTTGCTGCTTGGGCTGCACCAAGGCATCAAAGGCCGGCTCGACAAGGTCTGCGAGAGCGTGGAGAGCATCGGCCTGGGTGAGCTGTCCGGGCGAGTCGACACGATCCTCGACGGGGAGTCGGGCCGCATCGTCGACAGCGTGCAACAGATGCACCGCGACCTGGTCACCGTCGTCGAGCAAGTGCGGGGAAGCTCGGATCGGATCGGGGTCGCAGCACAGCAGGTCGCCGCCGGCAGCGATAACCTGTCTCAACGCACCGAACAGCAGGCTGCGACTCTGGAGCAGATCGCCTCCTCGTTCGAGGAGCTGGCGAGCACCGTCCAGCGCAACTCCGAGCACTGCCAGATCGCCAGCGGCCTCATCAGTGAATCGGTTGCGCTCACGCAGAGCGGAGCAGGCGGCATGAGCCGCGCAATGGACAGCATGAGCCTGGTTCATGACAGCTCGCGCCGCATTGGCGATATCAGCAAGATGATCGAGGGCATCGCGCTGCAGACCAATGTCCTGGCGCTGAACGCTGCGGTGGAAGCGGCACGGGCCGGGGAGCAGGGACGCGGCTTCGCGGTGGTTGCCGGTGAAGTCCGCGCGCTGGCGCAGCGCTGCTCCGACGCCGCGCTGGACATCAAGAAGCTGATCGCCACGTCGGTGGACAACGTGAGCGACAGCGTCGTCATCGTCAACGACACCGGTCAGGTCATCAGCCGAGTCTGCGCCAGCGTACAACAGGCGGCGCAACTGATCGGCGAGATCGCCACCGGGTCGCGCGAGCAGAGCGCGGGAATGCAGCAGGTGAGCCAATCGGTCGCGCATCTGGAGCAGGTGAATCTCCAGAACGCTGCACTGGTGGAGCAGACCAGCGCCGCCGCCCGCTTATTTCAGCGGGAGGCGAACGCACTGCAAGGCACGGTTGGTCACTTCAAGCTGGATCGTGCCGAAGGCCGCCATACCGCGGTCGAACTCGTTCGCAAGGGCGTCGCCCATCTGCGCGCCGTCGGAGCGCGCCAGGCGTGCGACGATTTCGACGACGCCAACGGGCCATTCATCTTCGGCGAGTACTACATCTCAGCCTTCGACACCCATGGCATCCGCGTCGCCAACGGCAGTGACCCGGCGTCGCGCGGCGAGAACATCCGCGACATCCGGGACGCAGACGGCAAGCAGCACGTGCACGCGATCATCGGAAAAGCCAAGGCGCGCGGCAAGGGCTGGGAGGACTACAAATGGACCAACCCGCTGACCAGGCAGATCGAGCCGAAGTCGGTGTACTTCGAGCTGATCGATGACGTCATCATCACATGCGGCATCTATCGCGCGGACGCATCACAACGGCCATCGGCGCCCGCTGAAACCGCGCTCGGGCCGCTCTCTGGTGGCGTGAGGTCTCACGCCACCGCTCACGCCAACCAAGCCTAACTCGAGCATCACTCGCCCTGCTTGTCGCGGACCGGCGCGTTTGCGTCTGCGCCTTCTGGCCTGCGCTGCATTTGCACCAACATCCACAGCCAGGCGCAAAGCGCAATGGCCAGCGCCGCGCCGAAGCCGACGCGGTAACCGAGCGGGCTGTACCCGGCCGCGGGCAACGGCCACAGGTCGATGATCGCTCCCATTGCCCACTGGACCACGAAGGCCCAGGCGAACACCATCGAGTTGAGCGCGGTATTCACGCGGCCCGCCAGCACGGCAGGGAATCGGTGCGGCAGGATCGCGTAACCCAGACTGGCCGCCGTGCCGAAGAATCCATAGCCGATCCAGGACGCGACCGCAGTGTCCTTGCCGCCAATCGTGACTAGGAGCTGGAACAGGAGAAAAGCCCCCGTCCCCGAGACGAACACCTTGAACGGCGCAATTCCCCGCCGCGCCGCCCAGGTCGCGAAGTTGGCCCAGAACAGAAAGCCGGCGGTGGTGGCAAGCGCCATCAGTAGCAGGTTCAATGCAACACCTTGACGATCGAACCCAGCGACGTCGCGCAGCCAGGGGCCCGCCCACAGCCCCTGCATGGCCATCTGCGTCGCTTGCATGGCGGTCGAACACAAGGCAAACGGCCAGAAGCCACGATCGCGGAACACGCGCCACAGACCGCTCAACTGGGCCTGCAGCGGCTCGCGCAGAGTCTCGCCCTCGCGGCGCGGTACGGCGAAGAAGATCAGAGCGGAAGCGGCCAAAGTCAACAGGCACAGAGCCACGAACACGGTGCGCCAATCCGTGAGTCGGACCGCAGCCTCCACCGGCAGCGTCGCGAGCATGAGGCCTACGCCACCCGCGAAGAACATCCAGCCATTCATGGCCGCCAGCCGCGACATCGGGAACCACACCACGTTGGCCTTGATGCCCGACATCAAACATCCGGACACGCCGAGGCCGATCAAGCCGCGTCCAACGATGAGCGACGGAAGCCCGCCGGCCTGAGCGAAGACCAACCCTCCGAGCGCCGCGACGAGGAGCAGCGCGGCATCGGTGCGGCGGGGACCGAAGCGATCGAGCAGCAGACCGAGTGGTAGCTGGAAAGCGGCAAAGGCAAGCAGGTAAGAACTGGTCAACAGGCCAAGTTGCGCCGCCGACAGTCCGAAGTCCATCGACAGGTCCGACGCGATCACGGCGTTGACGCTGCGATACAGGTACGACAACACGTAAGCCCCAGCGAACGGGAGCAGTACGCGCGCGACAGGATTGGGCTCAGGCGGCGTTGCGCCGCGACCGGGGCGAGCCATCACGCACGCGCGAGCAAACCGCTGTGTTCGACCGGCGAACCCGTATCGATTTCGCCCGTGCCGCGTATACTACGCGCCGCTCGCCGGCAACCCGCTGACCGCGCGGCCGCCCAAGAGGCGGGCGCGGATGCGCCGTGCCCGCATGATGACGACACCCGAATGACCGCCGACCAGCAGACTCTGCCGCGCTCGACCTGGGCGCTGCTCGCCGTGCTCAGCCTTGGCTGGGGATGCAACTGGCCTCTCATGAAGCTCGCCTTGGCGGAAATTCCAGTTTGGACCTTCCGCAGTTTGTGCGTCATAGCCGGTGCGGGCGGAATCTTCGCGATTGCTCGCCTGGCGGGCCACACTCTGCTGCCGCCGCGGGCGCACTGGCCGCGTCTGATCGGAACGGCACTGCTCAACACCACGGCCTGGAACATTCTGATCGCTTATGGGCTCACGCTGCTTCCCGCAGGCCGCAGTGCGATTCTCGCCTACACCATGCCGCTCTGGGTAGCGCTCCTGTCTGTGCCCCTGCTAGGCGAGCGCCTCACGCAACGGCGCTGGCTCGGGGTGCTGCTCGGGATGGGTGGAATGGTGCTGCTGTTGAACGATGAGTGGGCAAGCTTGCGCGCCGCGCCGGTCGGCGCCGTGCTGGTGATTGGCGCAGCGCTCAGCTGGGCGCTGGGCACCGTGCTCATGAAGCGCTACCCGACGGCGCTGCCCACCACCTCGTTCACCGGCTGGCAGTTGCTGCTGGGCGGGATGCCGATCGTGATCGGCGCAGTGCTGCTCGAAAGCCACCAGCTCGCGCCGTTGAGCTGGCAGGCGGCAGGGGCGCTGATTTACAACCTGACAATAGCGTCCATCGTCTGCTATTGGGCGTGGTTCAAAATCGTCAGCCGCGCGTCGGCCATCGCGTCCTCGCTCGGCACGCTCTTCATCCCCGTAGTCGGGGTGTTCAGCAGCATGCTTATCCTTGGGGAGCACCCGGACCGGCCCGAATATCTTGCTCTTATCCTTGTGCTCGCAGCCATTGCTACCGTAATCGTTCCGGCAAACGCGGGTTCCGCGCGGCGCGCGCGCTTGCGTCTCGGCTGTCCCTCCGAACCGCCGCACGATCGCTGACCCAATTTCGTTGCTGCTGGCCGGTGCAAATCCGCGCCGGCTGCGTCGGCACGCCCTTTGCTTTTCAAGGCGTTACAGCTCGGGCCGGCATTTGGCCCGGAGCCTTCTTCGGACCCCTACAGCAAAGGGAGCGCGAGTTGACTCTGGCGTCACGATTCATAGCGTGCGCGTTGACTGCTGGCACCTTGGTACCGGCTGCCGCGCAAGCTGACATCTATCGCTACGTGGACGAGCACGGAACCGTGCACTTCACGAATGTTCCTGATGACAACCGGTTCAAGCTGTACATGACCACGCGGCGAGACCCTGACCTGGTCAGCAACGCGCTTGCCAGTCGTGGCGTGCGTCCCTACTCGACTGAAGCGCGTAAGCGGTATCACGCGCACATCCTGGCCGCAGCTCGCGTCTATTCGCTCGAGCCCGCGTTACTGCACGCAGTGATCTCGGCCGAGTCCGGCTACGACGCACTCGCTCGCTCACCGAAGGGCGCGCGCGGCCTGATGCAACTCATGCCCGATACGGCACGGCGCTACGGTGTGCAGAATCCGCTCGACCCGGAACAGAACATCTATGGCGGCGCGGCATACCTGCGCGACCTGCTGACCTTGTTTGGCAACGACCTCAAACTGGCGCTGGCCGCCTACAATGCGGGGGAAGGCAGCGTTCTGGAATACGGCAACCGTATTCCACCCTACCGTGAGACCACACGCTACGTACCGAAGGTTCTGTCCTACTACCAGCGCTACAAGACCATGATGTAGAAGGTCGGGCATCGCTTTGCATCGGGTGTCGGCTGGTCAGGATGTAGTTGCCGGGGCGTTCATCGGCAGCACCGGCTGTGTCTGAGCGTCTCCAACCAGTACCGTCATCAGGTTGGTTACCAGCGCAACTCTCTGCCCCGGAGTCAACGTCGCAAGGCTTTTCTCGCTGATATCGATCAGCGCCATCTCCACCATCCCTACGGCCCCTTCCACCAGCTTGCGCCGCGCCGCGATGACTGCTTCGGCCTGCTGGCGCCGCAGCATCACCTGGGCGATCTCGGGAGCGTAGGCAAGATGCGCGATCCGAGCCTGCTCCACTGCAATCCCCGCCACGCTGCCGTGCGTTTGGATGGTCTGGCGCAAAACCTCTCCGATCGCATCGGAACGCAGCGTCTTGGTGCGTGCCCGCACAAGTGCTTCTTCGGCGCTGTCATAGGGGTACCGGCTCGCGACCTCGCGTAGCGCTGATTCGCACTGCAACGCGATATATCGGGTGCAATCCTCGACCTCGAACACAGCGCGCGCCGTGTCGTTCACGCGCCATACAACGACGGCGCCGATCTCGATCGGATTACCGCGCTCGTCGTTGACTTTGAGAATAGGCGTCGTGAGGTTGTGAGCGCGCAGAGACAGCGGCCGCTTGACATAGAACGGACTGACCCAATGGAAGCCGCTGTTGCGCGCGGTGCCGGCGTAACTGCCAAGGAACATCATCACTGCGGCTTCGTTCGGCTGTAAGGTGAAGAAGCCACGCATGCAAACCAGCCCGGTGCCGATCAATCCGAGACCGCCGAGGAACTGAGGTGAGGTCATGCGCGGCAGCGCGCCATACAGGAAGAATCCGCCGAACGCGAGCAGGGTGCTCGCGATGAGCAGCGCGATCCAGCCGCTGACCGTTTTCGCTTCGGTCTCCTGCCGGAAAAAGTCTTGGTTCATTGTCAAAGAGGCTGCGCTCGTCAGGCGCCACAGCGAGCGCTGATGGTGTGATTGGCTCGAGGCACTAAATAGCAAGACGGGAGCCATCGCAAGTATTTCACATGCATGCCGCATGAACTGATCTCACCCTTTCTCGCCGCGCTCGCGACGCATTGACGCGACTCGCTGTGGTCCGTACAATTGCGAATAATTATCGTTACCGTTCTCGAGGCTGCGTTGCGACCTCGCGCGGGACGTCGCAGCGGAGGTTGGTCTGAAGACATGGATGTATTTAACAACTGGCTACTGGTCCCCGCCACCGCCGTGATTGTTGCGCCGGCGTGCGCATACGCCACCCAGTACCTGACGCTCGAGCAGGCGCAGCAGGCGATTTTTCCGGGGGCGGATTTCACGCAGGCGTTCGTCACCATCAGCGATGCGCAACGCACGGAGATTGAACGCCGCACCGGCGTGAACGTGCGGGTGCGCGAACAACGGGTGTGGCGTGTGTCGACTGGCGGCGTGTTTGTCGTCGACGAGGTGATCGGTAAGCACGAGTTGATCACCTACGCCGTGGGTCTGAACAGCGATGGCGTCGTGCGGCAACTGGAAATCATGGACTACCGAGAGAGCTACGGGTACGAGATTCGCAATGCGGCGTGGCGCCGCCAGTTCATCGGCAAACACGACAGTGATCCGCTCAAGCTCGACCTCGACATCAAGAACATCGGCGGCGCAACGCTGTCCTGCCGCCACATTGCCGAAGGCGTGAGGCGCCTTCTGGCCCTGTACGACGTCGCCCTCCGATGAGCGACACGCTAACAGTCGCGCTGCGCCGAGCCCGTCCTCTTCTGGGAACCCTGGTGGAGGTCACGGCGCATGGCGCGTGTCAGACACAGCTCATGCAGGCTGTCGACGCCGCGTTCGATACCATCGCGCTGGTCCAGCGACTGATGAGCTTTCACGACGCGGCGAGCGACGTCGGGCGCATGAACCGGCTGGCTTATCGGGTCGCGGTGCGCGTGCATCCCTGGACCTGGGTGGTGTTGCGCGCGGCGCAGCGACTCGCGCGTGCCAGCGCGGGCGTTTTCGACGTCACGGTCGGCGGCGAATTGATGCGTTTGGGTTATTTGCCCGCCGCGGTGCGTGGCAGCTTGGACCGACGCGCGCGGTGGGCCGACGTGCGTCTATTGCCGGGCCGACGGGTGCGATTCGCGCGGCGACTGCTGATCGATCTCGGTGGGATCGCGAAGGGTTTCGCGGTGGATCGGGCAGTGCAATGCCTGCGGGACCGCGGCGCCAGCGCGGGACTGGTCAACGCTGGCGGTGACCTGCGCGGTTTTGGCCCGGTCGAGTGGCGCATTCACCTGCGACACCCGGCGCGGCCGGGCCTGCTGCTTCCCTTCGCCGACCTGGCGAGCGGGGCCCTTGCCACTTCGGCGGGTTATTTCAGCCGCCGCGTGCGTCATGGAGCGGTGCACACGTCGATCCTCCACGGCCGGCGACGCGTCGCATCCACCGCGACGTTCAGCGCCTCGGTGGCGGCGTCGAATTGCATGCTTGCGGACGGGCTGACCAAGCTTGTCGTGCTCCGCGGCCATCGGGCGTGCGGACTGGTACGACGCTTGGGCGGGCGCGCCTTCATTCTGCAGGCCCATGACGCAGACGCGAAACCGCTGAGCGGATCGAGTGCGGGATGAAGCTCTCGACCGGTCATCGCCGATGGGTCTACTGCAGCGCTGCGGGGCTGTTCGCGAGCGGCGGGCTATGGTTGGCGTTTCATTATTTCATGCGGACGCCAGGCCAGTTCGGCGACACAGCGCATCCGCTGGAGATCTGGTGGCTGCGCCTGCACGGCGCAAGCGCAATGCTGGCGCTCGTGGTGATCGGATCGCTGCTCCCGGTACACGTGCGGCGCGGATGGCACCAGCGCAAGAACCTGTTCGCCGGCTGTGTGCTCGCTGCGCTCGCGCTGCTGCTGATCGGCTCCGGCTATGCGCTCTACTACGTCGGCGACGAAGTGACGCGCCCGTGGATCGGCATCTTGCACTGGGGCGTCGGACTTGGCGCGCCAGTGGTCCTCGCCTGGCACGTATGGCGTGGCCGACAAGCGCGATCAGCGCTCAGCCAGCACGATAACCGGGGACGCGCTGCAGAGGTGCACGACTCGACCACTCCAGCGCGAGGCACGCGCAGCAGCGCGCCCAGTATTCAGTCGAGCCGTCCGAGCATATCGGCATAGCGACGGGCGCAGGCCACGCCGAAATCGGTAGGCGCCAGCGCCGGAGCGCGATCACTGACGTCGGGCAAACCCAGTCGCAGCGCCGCGATGCGCTTGCCATAGCAGATCAGCGTGTCCAGAGACTGCAGAGTGAACACGATGGCGGGCAGGATCTTCCGGTATATATCTTCCGCGGCGTGCTCGTCACGAGCCGCGCTGCGTGCCATCAGCTCGAACGCTCTCACCTGATAGTCGAATGTGTCCGTCGCCGGGACCATGCCCGCGCAGCCGGCTCGCAAGTTGTCCAGGAGCTCGAGTCCGCCGCGGCCGTTGAACACAGCCAGCCTGCCGGAGACCGCTTCGATGACGCGCCGAATCGCCAGCGCCGGACCTTCGCCTTTGAGCAGAGTGAAATTGGAGCAGCGATCGCGCAACGCCTTGATGGACTCGGGCGCCAGGCCGACCCCGATGTACTCGGGCGCGTTCTGAATCGCACAGGGAAGCTCAACCGAATCCATGACGCGAGCAAAGAAATCGACATACCATGCTTCCGGCATGGCTCGCTCGGGAGGTGGCTGCAAAATCACCCAGCTCGCGCCTTGTCTCCGCGCCCAGTTTGCGAAGTCGACCTGGGCGTCTACGGTGCTCCCCGAAACGGTCACGGCGATCGGCACGGCGCCGCCGGCGTCCTGTGTCACCCACTCGACCAGCTGGCAGCGCTCCACCTCGGTGAGTTTGCCGACCTCGGTGGCGAGACCGAGGACCGCTATCCCGTGCGCGCCGCCGCGTACGCAAGCCTCCACCTGCCGCCGCATTGCGCCGCGGTCGAGCCGGCCGCTGCGGTCGAAGAACGAGTACATCATGGGGTAGATTCCGCAGAAGCCAGCAGGCGTAGTCATATGCTCAGCGCGTGAAATGGGGTTTCGCGGCAGGCTCGAGGGGTACTCCCCCAGCGGTTCGTTGCAGTAGTATTATGGCTTGGGGCCCACCCAATTCCGGAGGAGGGTATGTTCGTGGAGACTGACCTGTCCGAGGAAGAGATTGTGGCGATCAAGGAACGAGTCGCGGTACTGAGGATCGAACACCGGGATCTCGATGAGGTGATCGCTCGCTTAGCAGATGATCCCGTCCAGGACGAGTTGCAGCTCAAGCGCCTGAAAAGGCGCAAGCTTCTGTTGAAAGACCACATCACGATGCTCGAACGCCAGCTGGTACCCGATGTTCCGGCTTAGGGCGAGAGCATGGCGTAGTCGAGGCTGATCGATCAGCAGTCGCTTCAACAGTCCGGACACGGCGGGATCTTGTAGTAGGTCCGGGCGACATACGAGGCCACGCTGTCGATGTCCTCCTCGCTCCAGTGGAGCGAGGTGTTCGTTTGCCACCTGCTCACTTGCGCGCGTACCTCCTCGTAGTCCTTCGCGATCTTGTCGCCGCGCTTGAAAGCCAGTGATTCGTGGCACATGCGACAATGATTTTCGTATAGCGTCCGACCGCGCTCGAAGTCTGCCGAGTGCACGGGCGTAACGGCGGCGGCCAATGAGACGAGCGATACAACAGTGCGAAATCCCATAGAGTCCTCCTTTCAACCAGCTGTCACGCTACCTATCCCGTTTACTGCACGGTTGACCCAGATCAAACCAAGGCCGGGCTCACGGCCCGCGGCGAATTGCTCGCCCGCCAAGCTCGCTGGCTGCCGAACGAAGTAGGAACTAGGAAGTCGGACGTCAGATGAGACCTCGTGTAGTCCTCGCGACCGTACTGCTCCTCGCGCTCTGCGCGTGCGCCAGGTGGTACACACCGCGCCAGCCGTTACCGATCGCCGACGTGGTCGAGTCCAGCAAGTCGGGGGCGTCGCCGTCGCTGACCATCAAGCGCATCCGCGATTCGGGTACGACGTACTCCCTGCGCGGCTCTGACTTTGCCAAGCTCAAAGCCGACGGGGTGCCGGACCCTGTGCTGGACTACCTGCAGCAATCCTTCGTTGACGACCTCGACCTGCAGACGCGCTACTGGGTAACGGGGGAAGCCAGTCTCGGCGCCTGCTCGTTCTGTTATCCCCAGCCAGTTGACGTCGACAAGCTGGAGTCGGGCTACGGTGTGGTTCCGGCCCCGCCCCCCGGGTACTACCAAGCGGGCAGGCCGACGGGCACCCCCGACTGGGTGCCGTACCCGCAGAAGCTTCAAACCGGCCCGCCGGTGTCGCTGTCGGACATCGAGAAGATGGCAAAAGATGGCGTGCCGGACGCGCAGATCATTGACCGCCTCAACAGTTCGCCGCTTACGCATGTGATCGGAGTGGGCGGAACATTTACCATTCGCACCCAGCCGGTCGCCGGTCTCAGCGGCGCCGAGCTCGCACAGTTGCACGAGAAAGGCATCAGCGACGCGGTGCTGGACACGCTCCAGGGACAATTCCTGTCCCAGTTCATCGAGACCGAGCGGTTGCGTTACCAGAATATCGGCCAGGGTTCCGTCATGCACTGACGCTGGTCGCTCTGCGCTCAAGCCCCGCGGTCAGTCACCGCGCCCTCGCTGGCCGTCGAGACAAGCTTGACGTACTTGCCCATCACGCCGCGCGTATAACGCGGCGCCGGCTGTTTCCAGCGCGCGCGGCGCCGCTCGAGCTCTTCGTCCGAAATGTTCAGTTGCAGCAGGCGCTTGTCGGCATCGATGGTGATGGAATCTCCTTCGTTGATTAGGGCGATCGGGCCTCCAACGTACGCTTCCGGCGCCACGTGCCCCACGACCATGCCCCATGTGCCACCGGAGAAACGCCCGTCGGTGATGAGTCCCACCGATTCGCCGAAGCCCTGACCGATGAGCGCCGACGTCGGTGCGAGCATTTCCTGCATGCCCGGACCGCCTTTTGGCCCCTCGTAGCGAATCACGATCACGTCGCCGTGCTTGATGCTCTTGCTCAAGATCGCTTCCAGCGCCTGCGGCTCGGAGTCGAACACCCGCGCCGGACCGGTGATCGAGTGGCGCTTGAGTCCCGTGATCTTGGCGACACAGCCTTCCGGCGCCAGGTTTCCGCGTAGGATCGCCAAGTGCCCGTGCGGATACATCGGACTGTCCCACTGCCGGATCACGTCCTGATTCTTGCGCGGCGCGCTTGGCACGGCCTCCAATTCCTCAGCAATCGTTCTGCCAGTCACGGTGAGGCAATCCCCATGCAGCAGGCCATGTTGAAGCAGCATCTTCAGGACCTGCGGCACTCCGCCCGCTCGGTGAAAATCGACCGCGACGTAGCGGCCGGACGGTTTGAGGTCGCACAGCACCGGAACCTTGCCGCGGATCCGCTCGAAGTCATCAATGCTCCATTCCACTTCGGCTGCTGCCGCAATGGCGA
>DASPUW010000248.1:0-2063 GCA_035622675.1 Burkholderiales bacterium
CATGCCGGTCACGTCCAGCAGCTGTCCGATCAGCACGACCGAGATCACGAAGCCGATCGAGCCCCACACCCGGATGCGCCCGTAGTCGCCCAGCCGCCCCTTGAGATGCGCCAGCGTGGTGGCCTCCACCAGCGGAAGCGACGCGCACCAGAAGACGTTGAGCACGAGGATCACCGCAAACAGCCATCCAAAACTCTTGGCGACCAGCAGTCCGGCACACGCCACGGCGGCGGCGGCCGTCGTCACACGCACGAGCGGGCGGCGGCGGCCTTGATGGTCCGCGATCCAGGCCCAGGCGGTCGGCGCGAACACGCGCGCGAGCGGCATCAGCGCCAGTAGCATGCCGATCTCGACCGCGCTGAAGCCCAGCTTGCGCAGATACAGGCTGAAGTAGGGGGCAAAGCCCCCCAGCATCAGGAAATAAACGAAATAGAAGCCCGCGAGGCGAAAGTGCAGCTGTTTCTGATTCATCGCGCCGCGCTAGAACCGCTCGCCGCGGCTACCCAGATCCTCGACCCCGGGTTTCCTCGTCACTGAATGACCTCATCGGCGCGCAGCAAAATCGACTGAGGCAGCTTGACGCCGAGCGCGGACGCCGTTTTCAGATTGACCGCCAGCTTGTACCGCGAGAGCTGCTCGATCGGCAGGTCGGCGGGTTTCGCCCCTTTCAGGAGGCGGTCGATGAAATAGCCAGCGCGCCGGAAGCTTTCCCAGGTGTCAGTCCCGTACGCAAGCAACCACGGGTTTGAAGTCGGCAGATACACCCCGATCATCGGCAGCCCGGACTGGACGGCGAGCGCTGTGAGCTCGTCGCTATGGAAGGCGAAGGTGGGAGACCAGATGAACGAAGCTGCGGAGACCCGTTTCTGCTTCGCGGTCTTGAAAGCCGCCTCCAGTTCTCGCGCCCCGTGCACTTCGATCAGTTCTACTTGCAGGCCGAGGGACCTGCCGGCCGCGCGCACTTCTTCGAGCGCGTGGGTGCCGAATGGCGCCTCCCAGAACACCGCGACCCGAGTCAAGCGCGGCAGCCCTTCCTTGAGTATCTCGAGGCGCTTCGCGTCCAGCCCCGCCAGCAACGCGTGAATCCCGGTAAGGTTGCCGTTTGGGCGGCCGAGGCTGTCAACCAGGCCCAGCGCCACAGGGTCGTAGCCAAACCCGGTCATCACGATTGGGATCTTGGTGGTCGCCTTCAGCGCCGCGCGGATGGTGGTTTCGTTCGCGCAGACGATCACATCGACGTTCTGACTCACGAGTCCGTCCGCCAGCGCCTGTACGCGATCTACGCGGCCGGCCGCGGTCACGATTTCTACGCGAATGTTCTTGCCGTCCTCATAACCAAACGCGCGCAGCCCTTCGCGCAACTGCTCGTGGGTTGCATCGGTCACCGCGGCGTGCGAGGCGAGCATCGCGACCACCGGGATCTTTGCGGGCTGCTGAGCGGGCGCGCACAACGCTGCGAGCAGCAGGACGAGCAGTGCACCCGTCCGGTAAAAGCGGATGCGGCGCGCCCGCTGAGACGATGTCATCCGGGCAGCTTAGGCTTCGTCCGGCAGCGGGTTCTCCACCGGCGCCGGCTGGGGCTGCTGCGTTGAATCGCGCGGCGCTTGCGCAGGGACGCGCGGCGTGTCGACGCGCACGTCGGCATTCTGGGCCCGATGGCGCAGCGCATGGTCCATGAGCACGATCGCGAGCATCGCCTCGGCGATGGGCGTAGCGCGAATCCCCACGCAGGGATCGTGGCGGCCATGGGTCTCGACAAGCACCGGCTGCCCTTGCTTGTCGATCGAGCGGCGCGGCAATCGGATGCTGGAAGTGGGCTTGATCGCGACGTTGACGACGATGTCCTGGCCGGTCGAGATCCCGCCCAGGATGCCGCCGGCGTTGTTGGACAGAAATCCCTCCGGCGTCATCTCGTCGCTGTGCTCGCTGCCCTTCTGCGTCACCGACGCGAAGCCCGCGCCGATCTCGACGCCCTTCACCGCGTTGATGCTCATCATGGCGTAGGCGATGTCGGCATCGAGCTTCTCGTAGACCGGCTCGCCCCAGCCCGGCGGGACGTTGTG
>DASPUW010000249.1:0-2247 GCA_035622675.1 Burkholderiales bacterium
CCCTTCAATCAAGCGCGGAAGTAGCTCGGTCCGCAACAACGCGTGACGCCCGAGCTGCTGATCGAAGCCGTCGTCGCAGGCATCCTGCTCGGCAGCTTCTACGCAGCGGTCAGCATCGGCCTGTCAATCGCGTTCGGCCTGCTCGACGTACCGCACATCGCGCATCCGGCCTTCCTCGTGCTGGGTGCCTACGGAGCGTATCTGCTTGGCCAGCACGGGCTGGATCCGCTGCTGGCGGGCGCCGCCTTGACGCCGCTCTTCTTCCTGGGCGGGGTCGGCGTGTACCGCTTCTATCACGCGGCATTCGAACGGCACGGGAGCGACAAAGGGCTGCGCGGGCTCGCCTTTTTCTTTGGCGTCGCCTTCATCGTAGAGGTCGGACTGATCCGTGTCTTCGGAGTGGATCAGCGCATGGTCGAGGCGCCTTACATCGGGAAAAGCCTGGCGCTCGGCAGCATGCGTCTGCCCCTGCGCATGCTGGTCCCGTTCGCGGTAGCGCTCGCGCTGACCATCGCGCTGTCGCTATATCTGTCGCGCACGTTCGCCGGCCGCGCGATCAAGGCGGTCGCCCAGGACCAGACCGCGCTGGCCCTGATGGGTGCGGATCCGGTGCGCGTGAAGCAATGGGCATTTGGCATCGCCACCGCCACCTGTGCGGTGGCCGGCGCCCTGCTGATTATTCTCGGTCCGGTCGAGCCCGGCCTCGGACGTCTGTACATCGGGCGGACGTTCTGCGTAGCCGTGCTGGCGGGACTGGGAAGTCTTCCGGGCACCCTGGCAGCCGGCTTGATCCTCGGCATCGCCGAGAGCGTCGTGCTCACTTCGTTCGGCGCATCCTGGGCTCCCGCCGTTGCCTTCGGCATTCTGCTGCTCGTGTTGGCCGTACGCCCGGCCGGCCTGTTCGGCCGCTGATCCGACCGTGCGCGGCAGCAACCGTTTCCTTGCTGCTGCAGTGCTGGTGGTGATCGCTGCGCTGGCCCTCGCGCACACGGTTCAGAACGAATATTTCTTCTTCGCCGGTTACGTCGTCCTGCAGTTCGTGGTACTGGCCACCGCCTGGAACATCCTCGGCGGCTATGCCGGGTATGTGAACTTCGGCTCGGGCGCGTTCTTCGCCGTGGGCGCCTACACCGCGGTCGCGCTGATCAAAGCGCTGGATGCTCCGCTGATCGTGCAAGTCATCGCCGCGTTCGTGCTGTCCGGCCTGCTGGGTTTCGGCGTCGGTGCGCTGACCCTGCGCCTGCGCGGCATCTTCTTCTCGATCGCCACGGTGGCGGTGGCGGTGATCTGCGAAACCGCCGTGATCAACTGGCGCTTCGTAGGCGGCTCCAGAGGTCTCGCGATATTGCAGCCGGCTGCGCCGCTCTGGTTCGAGTCGTACACGCGATTTCTGTTCGTCGTGATGGCGCTGATCGCGATTTTTTCGGTCGCCCTGGCCCGATATATCCCGGTCTCCTGGATCGGGCGCGGACTGCGCGCGATTCGCGACGACGAGGACGCAGCGGAGTGCGCCGGCGTACCCACGCTGAAACTGAAGCTCGCCGCAGCCACCCTGTCGGGAGCGCTGATGGGGGCAGCCGGAGCGCCGTTTCCGCTTTACATGAGCTTCATCGAGCCCACCTCTGTCTTCAGCCTCAACTACGCGGTCTCGGCACTGGCGATGCCGATCATCGGGGGGACCTCGAGCTGGGTAGGGCCTGTAATCGGCGCAGTGCTGCTCGCTTCTGTACAGCAGATCGTCACGGTAACCATTTCCTCGGAGCTCAACGTCCTGGTGGTCGGGGTGTTGCTCGTGGCCTTCGTGGTGGCTGCGCCGCAGGGAATACTGGGACTGGCAGAGCGGTTCGTCCGCACGAAAGGTGTTGCACGCGGCGCGCTCGGAGCGCAAGGTGATGGCATCGGGGACCGGTCATGACATCGTCGGTTCTCGCAGTCCGCACAGTCTGCAAACGCTTCGGCGGCTTCGCTGCGCTCACCGATGTGAGCCTGACGGTGGGGCCAGGGGAGCGCCTCGGCATTATCGGGCCCAACGGCTCTGGCAAGACCACGCTCATCAACTGCATTTCGGGGTCGTTGCGCGCGGATGCCGGATCGATCGACTTCAACAGCGTCGACATCACCCGCTTGCCCGCCCATCGGCGCGCGCGCCTCGGCATCGCCCGCAGCTTCCAGATCCCCCGGCCGTTCTTCAGCATGACCGCGGCGGAGAATGTCGCCGTGCCGATCGAATATGTCAGGCACCGAGGT
>DASPUW010000250.1:0-3968 GCA_035622675.1 Burkholderiales bacterium
GCACAGCCGGACCGTCGGCCGGAAGCTGCGAGAGAAAGGCGCGCAGAGCCTCCGGCCCGCCGGTCGAGGCCCCCACGACGATCACGCTGCCGCGCGCATCGCCGTGGAGCGCAGTTGCCGCCTTGAGGCGGGGACGCTGGACCAGAATCGGGTACTTCACAGCGGGCACCTGACGCACCCTCGAAGCGAACGCTGCACGCACCTTCTCCGCCACCGCGCCGCGGTAGTCATCGCCGATCGAGGCGCTCAGCCGCGGCTTGGGCACGAAATCGACAGCACCCAGCTCGAGCGCACGCAGCGTCACCTCCGAGCCCTGCTCCGTGTGCGCGGAGATCATGACCACCGGCATCGGGTGGGCGCGCATCAGCTTCTCCAGGAACTGCAGCCCGCTCATGCGCGGCATCTCGACATCGAGGGTCAGCACGTCGGGCTTGAGCTCGTCGATCAAGTCGCGCGCCTGATATGGATCTTCGGCCGTGCCCACCACCCGCATGTCTGAATGGCTGTTGATGATGTCGATCAGGATCTCGCGTACCAGGCGCGAGTCGTCCACGACGAGCACGCGGATCGTCACTTGAACAGCTCCACGGTGCCGCTCAACTCGGTGGTTGCCAGCTGCCGGCTGTAGTCCCTCTCACGCGCCAGCACGGTGTCGTTGTGCAGCTGACGCAGCTTCTTGACCAGCACCCGGCCGCTGGCCGGAAAGAAATAGATCTTCCGTGCGCATTCGTCGAGCAGGTCCTGGGCGGCCAGGGGAATGCCCTCCTTGGACAAGTAGTCGACGATGAAGCTGGCGTTGGCTTCTCCCACCGCCGAGCTCCGCAGGTCCCGCATTACGCTGCCGCCGCCGAACACCTTGGCTTCCAGGGTCTGCTTGCGCGCGCCGTGCCGGATCAAGCGGTTGATGAGGACTTCCATAGCATAAGTCCCATAGCGGGCCGAGCGGTTGGCGGGACCGAGGTCGCTCGCCGTCTGCGGGAGCAGGAAATGGTTCATGCCGCCGACGCGCGCCGTCGTGTCGCGGATGCATGCGGCTACGCACGAACCGAGCACGGTCGCCAGCACGATGTCGCGCTCGGTGACGAAGTACTGGCCAGGGAAGATCTTCGCGACCTCGGCGTTGAGCCGTGCGTCGAAGTAGACGGAGGGCTCGGTCGCCTCCGCATTGATGCCGTTCCACATCCGCGCTCGCTACGCCGTGGCCTCGGCGTCGAACAGGCCGAGCTCCTGGCTCGAGATCAGCTTCTCGATGTCCAGCAGGATCAGCATGTGGTCGCCGCTTGCGCCCAGGCCCATGACGTACTCGACGTTGACCGAAGTGGCGAACTCGGGAGGCGGCTTGATCTCGTCCTCGATCAGCGCCACCACGTCGATCACGGCATCCGCCACGACGGCCACCAGACGGTCGTGCACGTACAGCACGACCACGACGGTGAACGGCCCGTAGGCCGCCTCCTTGAAGCCGAACTTGACGCGCAGGTCGAGCACAGGCGCAATCAGCCCGCGCAGGTTGATGACGCCCTTGATGTAGTCGGGTGCGCCGGGGAGTTTGGTCACGGCCTCGAACACCCGGATCTCCTGCACCTTGAGGATGTCGATGGCATAGACCTCGTCGCCCAGGCGGAAAGCGAGGTATTCGCGCGTCGGGATGACGGCGGCGGCCCCCACGCGAGAGCTGAGTGTTGAGTTGTGCATAGGCGTATCCTCTGGGCGCTCAGCGCTCGACGGGTTCAGGCGCGAGCTCTTCCATGCCTTTGATCGGCGCCAGTCCTGCGCGCAGCAGCGCGTTCACGTCCAGGATCAGCGCGACGCGCCCGCTGCCGAGAACCGTGGCGCCAGCGATGCCCGGCACATGCCGGTAGTTGGCTTCCAGGCTCTTGATCACGACCTGCTGCTGGCCGAGCAGCCGATCGACGCCGAGCGCCGCCTGCCGGCCGTCGGCTTCGACGACGATTGCGATCCCGTTCTCGGCCGACGCCTCTGGAATGTGCAGCAGCGCCTTCAGATCGAGGAGCGGCACGTAGCTGTCACGCACCTGGACCACGCGCGGTCCGCCGGTTATCGATTTCACCTGACCCGACTGCGGCACCAGCGCCTCGGCGATGTACGACAGCGGCAGGATGAAGCTCTCGCCGCCGATCTCGACGCTCATGCCGTCCAGGATGGCGAGCGTGAGCGGCAGCCGGAGCGCGATCGTCGTGCCTTGGCCGCGCTTCGAGCATACCTCCACGCTGCCGCCGAGTGCCCGGATATTGCGATTGACCACGTCCATGCCCACGCCGCGACCGGACACGTCGCTCACCGCATCCGCTGTGGAGAAACCGGGCGCGAACGTGAGCTGCCACACTTGCTCATCGGTCATATCCGTGTGCACCGCCAGGCGGCGCCGCTCGGCCGTGCGCAGGATACGATCGCGGTCGAAGCCGGCGCCGTCGTCCTGCACTTCAACCAGAATGCCGCCGCCTTGATGCGACGCCCGGATGTGGACCGTTCCGCGGCTGCGCTTGCCCGCCGCATCACGCACCGCGGGCGATTCGATGCCGTGGTCGAGGCTGTTGCGCACTAGATGCATCAGCGGATCGGCCAGTTTCTCGATCATCTCCTTGTCGAGCTCGGTGTCGCCACCCTGGGTGACGAGCTCGACGTCCTTGGCCAGCTTCTGGGCGAGGTCGCGCACGAGCCGCGGTAGACGCGAGAAGAGATAGTCGAGCGGCAGCAGCCGGATGCCCATCACCGCCTCCTGCAGCTCGCGCGTCTGCCTCGCGACATGGGCGACGCTGTCGCGGAGCCCCGCATCGTTGGCGGCGCCGATGCGCTGTGCGGCCTCGGCCAGGATGGACTGAGCGATGACCAGTTCGCCGGCCAGGTTGAGCAGGCGATCGACCTTGTCCACGTCCACGCGGATCGAGGAGCGGTCGAAGAACATGCGATCCGTTGCCCGGCGGCCGAGCATGGACGGGCTCGAGTCATGGTCGACGGCGCGCCGGCCGGCGGTCGTGCTGTCGAACACGGTCGTGCGCATGATCGAGCCGGACGACGAGCCGAACGACCCAAGCGCGGAGCGCTCGTCGCCGAACAACCCGAATGCGGTGTCGCCGGTGTGCGCGGGGCGGACGGCATCTCCGCCCGCCGCCGGCTGGAGCGCGGTTTCGTGGTGCTCGACGCGCACGGTGTTCGTTCCCAGCAGGGAGACCAACTTCGTGCGGACAGTGTCATGCCGCTCGGACGTCAACAGGAACAAGAGCAGGAGCGTGCCGTCCGCCCCGTCGCTCGCCTGCACGTCCTCGATTCGGCCCAGCGCGCCGAGCTCGGCGTATAGCTCCGCGAGCGGCAGGGTAGCGATGCCCTGCCCGGGGGGCAGGTGCACTTCGACGCGAAAACGCTCGCTGCGGCCCGCTGGCGCCTCGATGGACGGGTCGGGTTGGCTTCTGTGGTCAGTGTCAGCCCGCGTGAGCCGCTCGAGGCGTTCATGGAGCGGCTGCAGCGCCGCCTGGTCGGTGTCGCCCGAATCCTTCAGGCGCCGCAGTTCCTCGCGCACTGCGTCGCACGTCTCCAACAGGAGCGAGATAACGTCGCTGGTCGGACGCAGCTCCTCTTTTCGCATCTGGTCGAGGATCGACTCGATCTGGTGCATGACGTCGGCGAGGTGCTTGGCTCCGAAGATGGTGCTGTTCCCCTTGACCGAGTGTGCTGCGCGGAAAATGGAGTGCAGCGCCTCCGCATCGGGCGAGCGCGGGTCGAGGCGCAGGAGGTGGCCTTCCATGGACGCGAGATGTTCCTCGGTCTCCTGGAAGAACATGGGCAGAAAGCGCGTGAGGTCCACGGCGCCTGGACCCGCACCTGGCGTGGGCCGCGATGGCGGTTTACGCATGGTCGCGAAATATAAACGGACCGGAGTGCTCTAGCGTCCGCCCGTGACCTTGTCCACCACCTCGATCAGCTTGGTGGGGTCGAACGGTTTGACCAGC
>DASPUW010000251.1:0-2841 GCA_035622675.1 Burkholderiales bacterium
ATAGCGCAGATGCGGCTGCCGATGAACGTGGTAGGCATCATTCCGAGCTGCGAGAACATGCCCGGTGGACACGCCACTAAACCGGGTGACATCGTCACGAGCATGTCGGGGCAGACGGTCGAGATCCTCAACACGGACGCGGAGGGCCGGCTCATCCTGTGCGATGCGCTCACCTATGCCGAGCGCTTCGATCCCTCGACGGTGGTGGACGTCGCCACGCTCACGGGCGCTTGCGTCATCGCACTCGGTGGTGTCGCGAGCGGGCTGTACGCTAACGACGACCGTCTTGCCGCCGAGCTGTTCGAGGCCGGACAGCAGGCCTGGGACCGGGCCTGGCACATGCCGCTGTGGGACGACTACCAGGAGCAGATCAAGAGCCCGTTCGCGGACATGGCGAATATCGGCGGCCGCCCCGCTGGCAGCGTGACCGCAGCCTGTTTCCTGTCGCGCTACGCAAGGAAATACAAATGGGCGCACCTGGACGTGGCAGGAACCGCATGGCTGTCGGGAAAAGACAAGGGTTCGACCGGACGGCCGGTGCCGCTGCTGACGACTTTCCTCATGCGTCGCTCGGACGGGGGCTAGGCCGCGCACTGTGACGCAGATCGACTTCTACGTGCACGTTGCGAACAAGCTGCAGACGCTGTGCACGCTGGCGGCGAAGGCGCTGGCGCGGGATGTGCGCATGATGGTGCTCACCCCGGACGCGGAGACAACCGAGCAGGTCGACAGGATGTTGTGGAGCCAGCCGTCGATCGGGTTTCTGCCGCACTGCCGAGCGCACCATCGGCTGGCACCGCTCACCCCGATCATCGTCGATCACCTGGCCGACCCGGTGGTGCACGAGCAGCTCCTGGTCAATCTCTGTCCCGACAGCCCTGCTGTATTCAGTCGGTTCGAGCGGTTGATCGAAATCGTCAGTCTGGACGAAGCGGACCGCACCCTGGCGCGCGCCCGTTTCCGCTTCTATCGCGATCGCGGTTACGAGATCCGTACTCACGACTTGGCCGGCTGAGGATGGGTTTCAAAGTAGACTGCGCTCGATGATCCTCGATCCGCCGCATGCCGGCGCCGGCGAAGACCGGCAGACCGACGCCAATGACTTGTTCATCAAGCTCGACTCGTTGATCCAAAAACACCAGGAGCACGCGCCACAGCGAGCGTCTGGCGCCGTGCCGACGCTCGAGGACGCACTCGGTCAGCGCCAGCGCGAGCCAACAAAGGATGTTCCGGTGCTGCGCGATTCCGTGGATCGCACAGGAGCGGGCGACAGTGGGTTGCTTGCCGACCACAGGCGGCAGCTTCAGGTTGCACTGTATCTGCGTCTGCGCCGACACCTGGACCAGGAGCTCGATGCTGCGCTGGCCGACGACCTGCGCCTCGGAGCAGCTACGCTCCATCCCGCGTTTGCGCGCGCCGCGCAGGAGCTCCGCTCGGTGCTGCCGATCGTTGTGCGTGAGGCGGTTGAGCAAGTATTCGGGCGGGAATCGCTGGAGGCGCTGCTTGGCCACACCGGCCAGAGCGGTGACGGCGAGAGCTGATCGAAACCGCATCTTTCTTCCCGCCGCCGGCCAGCATGGAACTCGCCAAGAGCTTCGAACCGCACGAGATCGAGCGCCGCTGGTATGCCGTGTGGGAAGCGCGCGGCTATTTCACGGCCGGCGCAGACCCCACGCGTCCCGCTTACTGCATCCAGCTCCCGCCACCGAACGTCACTGGCACGCTGCACATGGGGCACGCCTTCCAGCAGACGCTGATGGATGCGCTGATCCGCTACTACCGGATGCGTGGGTTCAACACCAATTGGGTCGTCGGGACCGATCACGCCGGCATCGCCACGCAAATCGTGGTCGAGCGTCAGTTGGAAGCCGAGGGCGTGCGGCGCCACGACCTGGGTCGCGCCAAATTCGTGGAGCGGGTGTGGGCCTGGAAGCAGCAGTCGGGCTGCACCATCACTTCTCAGATGCGCCGCCTCGGCGCTTCCGCCAACTGGAGCTATGCCGACACGGAGGGACAGAAGAGCGGCTACTTCACCATGGACGCGCGCATGTCGCGCGCGGTGGCCGAGGTGTTCGTCCGCCTTTTCGAGCAGGGTCTCATCTACCGCGGCAAGCGGCTCGTGAACTGGGATCCCGTGCTCGGCACTGCGGTGTCGGACCTGGAGGTCGACAGCGAAGAGGAAGACGGCACGCTATGGGAGATCCGTTACCCGCTCGCCGACGACAAAGGCAGCGTCACTGTCGCCACCACACGTCCCGAGACCATGCTCGGTGACGTCGCTGTCGCGGTGAATCCGCAAGACGAGCGCTTTCGCGCGCTGGTCGGCAAGCGCGTCGTATTGCCGCTCACCGGGCGCACGATTCCGATCATCGCGGACGATTATGTCGATCCGGAGTTCGGCACCGGCTGCGTCAAGATCACGCCCGCACACGACTTCAACGATTATCAAGTCGGTGTGCGTCACGGGCTTCCGGCCATCAGCATTCTCACGCTCGACGCCCGGATCGCGGACGCCGCGCCTGCTGCCTACCAGGGGCTCGACCGCTTCGAGGCTCGAAAACGCGTGGTTGCAGACCTGCAGGCGCAAGGCCTGCTCGTATCCCAGAAAGGGCATCGACTCAAGGTGCCGCGGTCGGGGCGCACCGGCGTCATCGTCGAGCCGATGCTGACCGACCAGTGGTTCGTCAGCATGGACAGCCTCGCGCGGCGCGCGTTGGATGCGGTTGCGGCCGGCCAAGTGAGGTTTGTCCCCGAGCACTGGACTTCGACGTACAACCACTGGCTCGAAAACATCCAGGACTGGTGCATCTCGCGCCAGCTGTGGTGGGGGCATCAGATTCC
>DASPUW010000252.1:0-3294 GCA_035622675.1 Burkholderiales bacterium
TACCCGCCGCGCCTTGTCTTCGCCAGCCTGCTGCTCGCGTCGCTCCTCGCTCCCGCGGCGGGAGCTGCGGCCACGCCGCCGAACATCCTCTACATCACGGTCGACGATCTCGGCTGGAAGGACGTGGGCTTTCACGGCGGCGCCGTACGCACATCCGCGCTCGATGGCCTGGCATCCGAGGGCACGCGCCTCGAGCAGTTCTACGTGCAGCCTTTCGCCTCGCAGACCCGGGCAGCGGCGATGACCGGCCGCTACCCGATGCGCTACGGCTTCCAGACGCTGCAAATCCAGTGGTTCAGCCGGTTCGGCCTGCCGCCTGATGAGCGCCTGCTGCCCGAGGCGCTGCGGGAGGCGGGCTACTACACCGCGCTGATCGGCAAGTGGCAACTGGGGCACGCCATGCAGACGCAGTGGCCGACGCATCGAGGGTTCGACTATTTCTACGGTCACCTCACCGGCGAGATCGACTACTTCAGAAGGGTCAACCGCGGCGGGCAATCCGACTGGCATCGCAACGACAAGCCGGTGAAGGAAGAAGGCTACGCCACGTCTCTGATGGCAAGAGACGCAGTGCGTCTGATCGAGCGGTCGACGCCATCGAAGCCGCTGTTCCTGTGGCTCGCCTTCGCTGCGCCCCAGACGCCGCTTCAGGCTCCGCGCGATTGGATTCAGCGCAACGCAGGCACGGCGAACGATGACACACGGACCTACCGAGCGATGATCGGCGCCGTCGACGCTGCGATCGGCGACGTACTTGCAGCATTGGAACACCGTGGCATGCGCCGTGACACCGTGGTGCTGTTCCACAGCACCACGGGTGGCGCGTTGCGTACCAAATACGCCACGGGCGATGGCGACGCTCGCGCCAACGTGGCCGACAACGGGCCGTTGCGCGAAGGCAAGGGCAGCCTGTACGAGGGAGGACTGCGCGTGACGGCACTGATCGCCTGGCCAGGGCGGGTCGAGCCCGGCGTCGTGCTGGAACCGATGCACGCGGTGGATTTGTATCCCACATTGCTCAAGCTGGCCGGCGCCAAGACGGAGCAACCGAAGCCGATCGACGGCGTGGACGTCTGGCCCGCGATCACCGAGGGCAAGGCCCTCGCACGCAAGGAGCTCCTGCTCGACGTCGAGGACTTCCGCGGCGCCCTGCGCGCCGGCGACTGGAAGCTGATTCGCACCGCCACGCTGCCCAGCCGTAGCGAGCTCTACAACGTGCGAACCGATCCGTCCGAGGAAGACAATCAGGCCGACCGGGAGCCCGCGCGTGTTCAAGCGATGCTCGAACGCCTTTCCCAGTTTGCCTGGGAGATGGTGCCGAGCCGATATCTGGAAGACATGGAGCGGCCGCACAGCGTAGACGTGCCGATATACTGGTACGACAATCCTCCGCGCCCGTAGCGCATGCCCTACGCAAAGCTTACGGTGGTGGCACTGGCCTGAAACGTGCTATCGCTCACCGAGTCGACACCCGGCTGCGCGCCGGGGCTGGAGGTGGAGCCAATCTCCACTTAGAACAAGGAGTTACAGGATGTCTGTGTTGGATATCGCGATGGCCGGCGGCGTCATCCTTCTGGTTGTCCTGATCGTCTTGCGCAAGAAGACGCGCTAGAACCGGCCGCTGCTTCTTCCCCTGGATGCTTTGCGTTGCCGCAGCGCGCGGCGAGGCAGGGCTTCACGCTTTCTACTCGACTCATCGACGGCGCTCCACTTCGCCGTCATTTTGACTCACCCGCGCGAGGCGACTCCGGCTTCGTGACCCCCCGAACCATCGTGATCTGCAGGCGGCCGTCTCGCATCTCCACGAGTGCCTTCGACCGCGTTACGCCCTTAAGCGGCGTGCCGTCAATGCCGATCGTCTCGTATACCGTGCTGGCAACCTCGGCCTGATCCTGAGCCGGCGCAAGCACGATCTGGGTGCGCTCCCGCCGGAAATCCGCGGCCTGCGCGCCCGCTGTGCGCAGGTAGGCAGCATATTCGTTCTTGTTAAAACGCCGGAATCGCATGCCCTGCGGCAGCTGGTATTCAGCCTCGATGACGGCGTCGGGAACGAGGTAATTGAGGATACCGGCAACGTCGCCTCTGCGTCTGGCGGCGTCGATGCCGTCGAGCATTCCCTGCACCTGTTCCACGGTGATTGGCTTTGCGCTGCTCTGCGATCGGCCCTGTGCAGCGGAGGACGCATATGGGCGGGCCGGTGAAGCGCCGTCCAGGTCCTTTTCGCCCGGCTTGCAAGGAGCGTCACGCAAGACGACGGTGCCGGATGCGTCCTTGCACGAGTACATTCGGGCGTGAGCAGTTCCGAGCAGCGCGCCCCATAGCAGCGGCATGAGCGCGAGCCAAGCCGCACGCGACGGCGCGCAATGCTTGTGCGCTGCGCGCGACAGGTCCGGCGCCGGTTCGCCCGAGATGATCATCGCTTCACGCACGCAGGAAGTCGAAATCGCAGCCGAGATCCGGCTGCGTGATGTGCTCCGCGTAGAGCCTCGCGTAGCCGCGCGCCGGCATCGGCGGAGCCGGCAGCCCGGCGCGACGCTCCGCGAGTTCCTCTTGACCGACCAAGAGCTCCAGCCTGCGCTCCTTGACCGAAAGCCGCACGCGATCGCCCGATTTGACCACACCCAGCGCGCCGCCAGACGCGGCGTCCGGCGTCACGTGCAACACCACGGTACCAAAGGCAGTACCGCTCATGCGTGCGTCGGAAATGCGCACCATGTCCTTGACGCCGGACTGAGCGAGCTTTTTCGGGATAGGCAAGTAGCCGGCCTCGGGCATCCCGGACGCGCTGCGCGGGCCGGCATTCTTCAGCACCAGAAAGTCCTCCGCGCTCACCTGCAGAGCGGGATCGTCGATGCGGTCAGCGAGGTCCGAAAGCGATTCGAACACGACGGCTTTCCCCTCGCGCTCGAACAAACGCTCGTCCGCCGCTGAGCGCTTGAGAATCGCACCGCGCGGCGCAAGGTTGCCGAACAGAGCAACCAGGCCGCCGCTGGGAGAGATCGGGTTGTCGCGCGGGCGGATTACAGCGCGATCGATGTACGGCGGGGGCGACTGCAGCCGGTGCCCCAGTTTCTCTCCGTCGACGCCCACGCAATCGTGATGCAGCAGCTCGCGCAACTCCCACAGCACGGCGCCAAGGCCGCCAGCGGCGTGCAGATCCTGCAGGTAGTGTGCGCCGGTCGGCTTGAGATCCACCAGCACCGGTGTGTCGTCGGACAACCGGTTCAAGCGCTCGAGCGACACCGGCACGCCGCAGCGCCCGGCGATCGCCGTGAGATGAATGATCGCGTTGGT
>DASPUW010000253.1:0-15079 GCA_035622675.1 Burkholderiales bacterium
GCGTTGCCAGCGGGTCATACCAGTACACGCGGCCGGCATTGGTCATGCCAGCCTTGCCGCGATTCGGCGACTTGAAGGTGTCGAGCTGGGTGGTGTTGGTCTTGGTCGCCTCGCGTGCGTAGTGGATCTCGTCGTTGAGCAGCACCAGCACGCCGCGGCCACGGGCCTTGGGATGGATAGCCGCCGACACGGCGTTGTAGATGTTTGCCGGGCCGTCTGCGCTCGTACCGGTCGCCGGGCGCATCGAACCCACCATCACAACGGGCTTGTTGCTATGCGTGACGAGGTTCAAGAAGTAACCCGTCTCCTCCATCGTATCGGTGCCGTGCGTGATGACTACGGCGTCGACATCGCGCTGCGCGAGCACCTCGTTGACGCGCTTGGCAAGCTTCAGCCAGACCTCGTTGTTCATGTCCTGGCTGCCGATGTTCACCACTTGCTCTCCGCTGATCTCGGCAAGCTCACCCAGGTTGGGGACGGCCTTGATGAGATCCTCCACCTGGAAGCTGCCCGACTTGTAGCCGGCGTCCTGCCCAGCAGCCTGTGCTCCGGCGATGGTTCCACCAGTAGCGAGGATGACGACTTTCGGTTTGGCAGCTAGCGCCGGCAACGCGAATATCAGCGCGATTCCAATCGCTGCAAACAACTTCACTGCTTTCATCTTGCTCCTCCTGTCTGCCGTCTGATTTCAATCAAGTCTTGGCTGATACCGCTTTCTTACGTGACGCTTTCCACCGCTCGAGTGCGCGGTCCAGCAAGGCGCGCAGCTGATCACCTATCTGCTCGTAGGCCGCGTCGTCCAAATTGGCCAGAGACACGCGGACCGACCAGTCCGGGCCGGCAAACCCGCTGCCGTTCAACAGCACGGTGCCATGCCGCTCGGCGAGCGCGAACAGCACGTCAAAGGGGTGAACGCCGCGCGTCGCAAACTCCACGAAGTCGGAGCCATAGGCGTGTTTAGCCCAGTTGAGCAGATCGATGGTTGCGTAGTATCCCGCGCGCAACGGGTCATCCCACAGCTCGATGTCCAGCCCCTTTACAAGCTTGCGCAGCCGGCGATTGACTATGGTCTGGGTCAGCTTCTTGTAGCGATTCTCGGTGTCCAAGAGCGCGAACAGAGAAAACAGAGCCATTTGCACCTGCTGCGGCAGCGACAGACCCGCCGTATGGTTGAGCGCCACCTGCCGACTGTCCGCCACCATCCGGTCGATGAACTTGAGCTTGTCTGGGTGTAGGGTCATCGCCCCATAGCGCTTGTTCAGCATCCGCCGCGTTGTCGCGGGCAGCTTGGCCAGCTTCTCGTCGTAGACGTTGTTCTCGTGAACCGCCACGACTCCCAGCCGCCAGCCGGTGCAGCCGAAATATTTCGAGTACGAATACACGCCGATCGTGTTGCGAGGAAGCTCCGCCATGAGCGACCGGAAACCGTTGACGAAAGTCCCGTACACGTCGTCGGTCAGGAGCATCAGGTCGGGGCGCTTGCCCTTCACCAGCTTGATGAGGCGCTTCATGCTGTTGGGCCGCATCGCCACCGATGGAGGGTTGCTGGGATTGACAACGAAGAACGCTTTGATCTTGGGGTTGGCCAGTTTGTCGATCTCGCTGTCCGGGTACTGCCAGATGCGGTACCCGGCTTCGGCAATCTCCGAGGCTTCGATGTGCACGGGCTTGAATTGATACCGCCCGAGGTGCGGCATTTCCAGATACGGCGTGAACACGGGAGTGCCGAGCGCGATGGTGTCACCGGGCTTGAGCAGGTGATTCAGCACCAGCGTGTCGAAGATGTAGCACATGGCGGCGGTTCCGCCCTCGACTGCGAAGATGTCGTAGCGCCCCGGAGGCGGCTTGCGATCGCACATCTCCTGCATCAGATATTCATGCGCGACGCGCTCGCAATGCACCAGCATGCGGCCGGGGACTGGATAATTGTCGCCGATGATGCTGTCGGTGAGCTCGTGCACGTAAGCGTCAGCGTCGAAGCCGAGCTTCTGCACGCCGTAGTCGAGGCTCGCCCGCAGCAGCGGCACGCCCGGCTCATTGGCGTTGCGCTGGAGATAGGTGCGGAACCGCTGCGCGATGTCCTTCTTCTCCGGCATGCCGCCCAGATCGGGCTCGTCCCAGACGCGCTTGGATTCCTCGATGCCGAACCGCCCCAGAGCAAAAAAGGCTTCGCGCGGTGTCGTCGCGATCCAGTTGGGGTTGCCGCGTCCGGCGTTGAGCATCTGGCGCGTGCTGGCCTTGCCCTGCTCCGAGGCCAGCTGAATCAGCTTGTCTTTCAACTCGAACGGGCTGAGCTTCTCCAGTTCCTTCATCTCGGATAAATGCAGCTTCTCTTTCTTGCTTTGTTGCGCCATCGTCTCCTCCGATTGCCGCTTCAAGTCATCATCAATACGATGACCACGCCCCAGATGATCAACAGGGTGTTCCCGACTGCATAGGTCACCGTATAACCCAGCGCGGGCACTTTGCTCCCGGCCGCTTCCTCGATCGCGCCGAGCGCCGCGGTAGTGGTGCGTGCACCGGCGCACGCTCCCAGCAGAATGCCCGGGTGCATCTTGAACAGGTATTTGCCCACGTAGAGCATCACGACGAACGGGAGTGTCGTGACCACAATACCGGACAAGAAGAGGCCGAGCCCGTTTTCCCGAAGGCCGGCGACGAAGCCGGGACCTGCGCTGATGCCCACCACCGCGATGAACGTGTTCAGACCCACGTTGTTGAACACCCACAGCGCCGGTCCTGGGATGCGGCCGAAGGTCGCGTTGACCGAGCGCAGCCAGCCGCACACCAGGCCCGCGATCAGCGCTCCGCCGCTGGTACTCAAACTCAGCGGCACGCCGCCGACGTGAATCGTCAACGCGCCGATCAGCGCGCCGACGACGATGCCCAGGCCCATGAACAGCATGTCGGTCTTCTCGGTGATGCGATCGGCGTATCCGATCCTTGCAGCGGCGCGCTCTATCGCAGCTTTCGGGCCGGCGAGCTGCAGCACATCACCGCGATCGATCTTGGTTCCGGGTGCAAACGGCATCTCCCTGCCGGCACGGATCAGCTTGCGCAGGTAGACGCCGCGAAGCTCCCGTTCGCGGTCGGCCTCAACCAGCTCGAGCAAGGTCTTGCCCGCGAAGGTTTTGTTGGTCACGACCACGTCGAGAATCTCTGCGGTGATGTCGAGCAGCTCAGGCGCGTCGACCTCTTCACCAACGGCCTTCGCACCCTCCAGCACGAATTCGCGCCGGCCAACGAGAACGATGATGTCGCCTTTTGAAAGAACGGTGCTTGGCTCACAGTCGAACGTTTTCCCGTCGCGCTGAATGCGCAGTATGAACAGGCGCTTGTCGGAAAAACGCCGCTCGAACTCCTCGACGGTTTTACCGATGAAGGTGCTGTCGACGAGGCGATAGGCGCGAACTACAAAGCGCTGGTACGCGGAGATCACGCCCGGCTCCGCCTCGCTGGCACCCAAGCTGGCCTCAAGCTTCTTGCACTCAGCGGGTAGATCTACCCGCAGCAGCTTCGGGCCGAGCGTGCCCAGAATCCAAGCCGAGCCAGCAGTCCCAAACAAGTAAGTGACCGCGTAAGCCACAGGCATCGCATCGATCCACGCCTTCTTCTGCTCGGCCGCTACGCTGAGCTGATTGATAGTGTCGGTGGCTACGCCCAGCACCGCAGAGATGGTGCACGCACCCGACAGGAGTCCGGCGGCAAGGCCGACGTGATAACCCATGGCCTTGGCGATGAAGAACGTGCTGAGCAGACACAGGACGCAAAGCAGCGCAGCGAACACCACCTGCTGCAGGCCGTCGCTTTTCAAGCCGCGGAAGAATTGCGGTCCCACGGCGTAGCCGACAGCAAACAGGAACATCAGGAAGAAAACCGACTTCACGTTGGGAGAGATGGTGATGCCGAGCTGGCCGATCAGAACACCGGCGAGCAACGTGCTGGTCACGACACCGAGGCTGAACTTGCCGAGCCTCATCTGCCCGACCCAGAAGCCCAGCGCCAGGGTCAGAAAGATGGCGATCTCCGGGTATTGCCGCAGCGTGTCGAACAGCCATTTCATTCTCGTCTTCTCCCGTCTCCGTCCCGGCCAGCGGATCAGCCGTCGACAGCGCTGCGGTGCGCGGCGGCCAGTGCGGCCGGCTTGAGGAGCTTCAGGCCGAGCGCAGCCTGATAGCCGTGGATCTCCTTCACGTCCAGCTTGCGCATGAACTCGATGATCTCGGGGCTGATGACCTGGCCGGGCACCATGATCGGGAAGCCGGGTGGATAGGGAATCACGAAGTTGGCGGAGACCAGCTCCGGACCTTTCTTCAGCCGCTCATCGATATCTTTGCTGAACAGCTTGACGTGCTCGCAGTTGCCGGCGTCGTAGGCCATGTAATAGGCGCGGCGCATGTGACCCTCTGCGGTACTGCCTTTCGGGTTGTCGCGGAAGGCATCGTGGAAGCGGCTGAAGTTTGGCAGATCCGGTACATCCTCCACCAGCGACTTGACGCGCTCTGCGAAAGCCGCCCGCTCTTCCGCGCCGCCGTCGGCAAGGCGCTTGTCGACGGTGCGGGCCATGTCGGACAGGGCTTTGATGATGTGGGCCAGGTCGCTCCGCGTGTTGTTGATGTTGATCTGCACCAGGACGCTGTTGCGCGAAGTCTTGTTGATCTGGATGTCGTGCTTCTCCGCCAGCAAGGCCTTGAACTCGCTGCCGTCATAGCCTGCGTTCCCGCACAACAGAGTGATTCGGGTGGGATCGAGCATGAACTCGTCGTCATCGAGTGCCCGCAGCCAGTGCGCCCAGGTGCCGTTGGGCGAGCCGTACTCATCGAACCCGGAACTGCGGTACTGCGCCGGAATCATCTCCGCAGGCGTAGCCACCCGGAAATATTTGGAGATCAGAGGATGGCCGTTGATCTCGCGACGCAGTGCGAGGGCATTCTGGATCATGCGCGCGACCAACTCGTAGCCTTCGAGCTCCATCTGCCTGCGGGCGACGTCGAGCGTGGCGATGATCTGCAGGTTGGGCGATGTCGAGGTGTGAGTGAAATAGGCTTCGTGAAAGGCCTCCTCGACGTCGTGAAAATCCTGGTCTTTGACGATGACGATCGACCCCTGCCGCAAGCTCGACATCGACTTGTGCACGGAGTCTGTCTCGTACACCCGAATCCTGGTGCGGTCCGGATCAGGGAGCAGATGCAGCTCGAGCAGCTTCGGGTTACCCGGATCGAGCGCCCCCGCCTGCGCCTTGAACTGCTCGTAGCGTTTGCGGTACTCCGGATCCTGCAGCTGCTCCTGAAGAGCAGCAGCGGCGCCCAACGCGGTGCGGCGGCGCAGGAATGGCGTGAAGCGCGCGTAACCGTACCATGCCTCGTCCCACAGGAAAATCAGATCGGGCTTGATCGCGAGGCACTCCTCCATGGTGCGCTTCACGTTGGCGACGTGACCGTCGAACGTGCAGTTGGTCAGCACCACCATGCGCGCCTTGTGCAGCTTGTTTTCGGCTTTCAGCTTCAGCAACGCCTCTTTGATCCGGCCGATCGGCACGCTGCCATACATCGAGTATTGCGTCAGCGGGTAGGCGTCGATGTAGTACGGCTGTCCGCCGGCCAGCACCAGGCCGTAGTGGTGCGACTTGTGACAGTCGCGGTCGATCAGGACGATATCGCCGGGCCGCACCAGCGCGGAGTGGACGATCTTGTTGGAGGTGGAGGTACCGTTGGTGACGAAAAACGCGCGGTCTCCGCCAAATGCGCGAGCGGCGGCTTCCTGTGCAATCTTGATATTGCCAGTGGGTTCCAGCAGGCTGTCCAGTCCACCGGTGGTCGCGGAAGACTCTGCCAGGAACAGATTCGCGCCGTAGAACTCCCCCAGGTCGCGGATCCAGTTCGACCTGAACACCGACTTGCCGCGCGCGATAGGCAGCGCGTGAAACGTGCCGATCGGGCGCTGTGCGTACTTCTTGAGATTGTCGAAATAGGGCGCGAGGTAGCGTTCACCAACACCGTCGAGCACGGCGAGATGCAGCTCCATCAACTCCTCGGCACCGTGGAAGAAGCGGCGGACGTCTCCGCCGTCCGCGCGTCCGGCCATGCCTTCGATGTCGCGCTCCGACAACAGGTAGACGTCAAGCTCCGGGCGCAGGCGGTGGATCAGCCTGGCCAGCGCGGGGCCGTAGTCGCGCACCGTGAGCTGATCGGGATCGAAGCGGAACGCCTGTTTCAGAAACGCCCGCACCTGTGACAGGTCGTGGCGCGAGCGGAAGGCGAAGCCATCGAGCAACGCCACCGCCTGCAAGTTGCCATTGAACAACACGGCTAGCAGGGCGTCCTCGAAGCTGCCTACCTGCACCAGCTCGTACACGAACGGATCTTCCGTCCGGCGCAGCTTGCGCATATCCTGCCGGCCGCGCTCCCATCGCGCCGGGTCGGTCGGTGTAACGCTCAGAACCTCGAAAAAGGGCCGGTACTTTTCGCCGGCCGCCAGGGAAGGCGGAAGGAAATCAGCGGGCGAGATCTCAGCCTGCACGCTCGGCTCCCAGACCGTTGGATCGTGACGATAAGCGCCCGACGACAGCGCTGCGTTGATCTCGCCCGCGAGTCTCGCGAAAGCGCTTCCGTCGCCGCTGGTGAGATGCTCGCGCAGCGCGTGCATCAGCCGCAGGCCGGGATAAGCCCAGAACTCCTCGAGAGGAGCGACCTCGCCGAGGAGCGTGGCCGCCTCCGCCGCCAGTGCGTCGGACGGCTGCCCGCGCCCAGCCGCGGCAATCCAGGCGCGTCCAACCACACTAAGCTTCGCCCAGACGTCGCTGCGCCGTTCGGCGGCGGCAAACAGATCGGAAAGGTTCAGGGCCATCACCAAGTTTCCCCCCTATTGGGATGGGCGCACAGCGAGCCGTTCTAGCCTAGATGATATAACAGTCGCGAGACCGCGCCGTGACAATCAGAGCGGCAGTGCGGACTCCCAGCGCGAGACCAATGTTTTGATACGAATGCCGCGCCGCAACAGCGATGGGGCGCGTCTTGGTGCTGCTCGGAACAGTTCCCCTGTATCGGGCTGCGCAGAAGCAGTGTGTTTCTAACCCGCGACGAGTTCGTCCTCGTGCGCTTCGCTTCTTCGCGCTTCGTCGGGTTTTCCGCTGCGCCGCAAACGCTCACGCAAGCGCCGCTCCGCCAGCAGAGGCAAGTAGACGTCGATCGTGGCGCCTTCCTGCAACCTGGCGAGCTCGGGCCAGTACAGATCGGCGACCATCGACTCCGGAAGATCGAAGTCGTGAGCCAGCTCGTTTATGGCGATGATGTGCTCATGAAAAGTGCCGCGAGGCTCGAATGCAGCACCTGTAGCGGTCCGAATTCGGGGTGACATGTTCCGCTTCTCCGTTAGCCGCATCCATTGTTCGGCAGCGCACGCTGGGGCGGTTGATTTGGGTCAAGCCAGGCTGAAATACGCCCTCCGGGCGATCAGCAAGGCAGGAACCCGACCTCGCAACTCGCGGGCTTTTCCTTGATCTAACGCAACTCTGTGCGAGCATATGGTTGCTAAACTGTTTTTTATTGAGGCAAGGGGGAATGAAATGAACATTCTCTATCTCGTCATCCCGCTGGTGATCGCCCTTATGTCCATAGTTGCTTACGCGCTGTGGTGGTCGAACAAGAAAGGCTTATTCAACAATCTGCAAGGTCCGAGGCACTGGTGCGTGCAAAAAGACGAGCGGATCAACGAGGAGTTGCGAGAGCGACGGCGAGATGCCTAAATGCACAGGGATCCACGGGGCCGTAGAGATGCGGCCCCTTTTGTTTCGTCCAGGACCCAAAAAAAGAGCCCGCAACAAAGCGGGCTTGGCGAAAGGTCGGTGATCCCAGAGAGCAGGAGATTGCGCGTACAAGCAAAACTATAGGCGCTCCCGGTTACCTCTGTATGTCGGAATGTTGCACCGTGCAGGTGCAGGGGGACGAAAGACCATTTACGCGGCTGTCTCGACTCGATAGAACCGTGCCTGACTTTCCTGTTCCCGCTTCGCGCTATACATCGCTTCGTCGGCATGGTTCATCAGCGTCTCAAAGTCGCTTCCCGTCTCTGGATAAATAGCCACGCCGAGACTTGCCGTGACGCTCACGATCTCCCCACTGCTGAGCTCCTTGGGCTGCGCAACTGCATTCAGCAACCGGGCCAACAGCCCATCCGCCTCCTGCGCGGAGTGCAACCCACCTAACAGCAGGCCGAACTCATCTCCACCCAGGCGGGCCACCGTGTCATGAGCCCGCAGTGAAGCTTGCAGTCGAAACGCGGTGGCAGCCAGCACTTCGTCACCCGCAAGGTGTCCGTACCGATCGTTGATGGGCTTGAAATCATTCAAGTCCAGACAGCAGACGGCCACCATTCCGCCTCTGCGTTGAGCCTCCAGCAGCGCTTGATCTACGCGATCGAAGAATAAAGTCCTGTTGGGCAGGCCTGTGAGCGCATCATAGAACGCGAGGCCTTCGGTTCTTTCTTGCTGACGCTTCCGCTCGGTGATGTCGGAAAAGAACCCGATATAGTGTTTGCAATCGCCGGTGTTGTGCACGGTCCGAATAGCGACCTGCATGACCGCCAGCTCTCCGTTCTTCCTTCTGTCCCAGATCTCGCCTTGCCAGCGCCCGATCGCGAGCACTGCGTTCCACATGTCGCGATAGAAGTGTGGCTCCTGATGACCGGATTGGAGGATGCGTGGGTTCTGGCCGATCAGCTCCTCTCGAGAATAGCCGGTAAGCTCGGCAAACGCTCGGTTGACATGAAGCATGATGGCATCCGCATCTGTAATGATGATGCCTTCCATAGCCTCTTCAAAGACACCCTCCAGCAACCGCCGTTCGAGAACTTCGCTATCGCAAGCCTGCTCAGCCGTCATAGGTGTGTTACCAACTGATGCTTGATACAAAAATACGCTTGCCTGCAGTCGAGGAAGTTGACCAAAGTCAATAAACGCTGAAGGGTCTCATCTGCGGCTCGCCCACGCGCAAATGCTCTGCGTCAGGCCACCAGCGTAGCGTACCGATGCGACCCTGACGACCGCCTGTCGGAACGAAGCCGTAATGCCGTACCATGCGTCATCGGAACCCGACATCGGGACGACATCGTTTTGCCCTGGGGGCGCTAATGCGATCAAACAAACTCACGATGTGGATCTTCATTGCGATGCTCGTCGGCATCGTTGTCGGCTACATGTGCAATCAGCTTCTTCCGGATCCAGCCACTGCGACGACTGTCGCCGGTTACGTCTCGCTCTTGACCGACATCTTTCTGCGCCTCATCAAAATGATCATCGGCCCGCTGGTCTTCTCGACGCTGGTCGTCGGGATAGCCCATCTGGGCGACATGAGCTCCGTGGGCCGCGTGGGGCTAAAGGCCATCAGCTGGTTCCTGTGCGCGTCGCTAGCCTCGCTGCTGCTCGGCATTGCGATGGTGAACCTGCTCGAGCCCGGGGTCGGCCTAAATTTGCCGGTCCCCGACCCCCATGCCAGTGCGAATCTCCAGGCGGGTGGGATCACGCTCAAGGAGTTTGTTGCGCACCTGGTGCCCAAGAGCATCGCAGAGGCCATGGCAAATAATGAGATCCTGCAGATCGTCGTGTTCTCCATTTTCTTCGGCCTCGCGGCCGCGAATCTCGGTGAGCGCGCCAAGACGATCGTTGCGGTGATAGACGATCTCACCCGGATCATGCTCAAGATCACGGCTGCCGTGATGGCGTTTGCGCCGCTTGCCGTGTTCGCCGCGATGGCGTCGGTGATCACGACGGAGGGCCTCGGTATCCTCCTCACCTATGGCAAGTTCATGGCCGGGTTCTATCTGAGCCTGCTGGTCTTGTGGGGCGCTCTCGCTCTCGCCGGATTCATCTTCCTCGGGCGTCCGGTGTTGCATCTGCTCGGGCTCATCAAGGAGCCCCTGGTCCTGGCGTTCAGCACGGCCTCGAGCGAGGCGGCGTACCCCAAAACCATGGAGCAGCTCGCGAAGTTCGGCGTCAAGAACAAGATCACGAGCTTCGTGCTGCCGCTCGGATACTCGTTCAATCTTGACGGCTCGATGATGTACTGCACGTTTGCCGTGTTGTTCGTCGCGCAGGCCTATGGAATGCAACTTTCGTTCGGCCAGCAGCTCACGATGCTGTTGATCCTGATGGTCACCAGCAAGGGCATGGCCGGCGTACCTCGCGCTTCCTTGGTCGTGATCGCCGCGACGCTTGCGACGTTCAACATACCCGAAGCGGGCTTGCTGCTGATCATGGGTGTCGATCAATTCCTCGATATGGGCCGCTCGGCAACAAACGTCATAGGCAACAGTCTCGCGACGACGGTCGTTGCGAAGTGGGAAGGCGAGCTCAAGGCGCCACCCAGCATCGAGGGAGAGGTGGGTACGGCCACGAGCGCGGCGCGGGCGTGACCGTCGTGTGGAGATGAGAGCGGATGGCTGAAGTGGAGGACGCCGGGTCCTCTGCGCGGGGCGCGGCGCTCGCATCCAGGGGGTCCAAAGACGTGGCCGCTTTGCTCGAGCTGATGCTCGGGCTCGGCAAGGCGGAGCTCGCCTCCGGCGAAGCCGTCACGCAGGTAGAGTTGTTCATGCGCCGCATGGCGCGCGCCTACGGCGTCGGCCATGCGCGCATCATCGTTCTCCCCACAGCGATCTTCGTCACCATTGAAGGCGGCCCTGAAGATCGCACGGCTCTGTCAGAAGGGCCGCGCGAGAACCTGCGTCTAGATCAAGTGGCCGACGTGTACGCTCTCGCCGATGAGGCCCAGCGCGGTACCCTGGACCCGGCAGATGGCCTGCGCAGGCTGACGGAGATCCTGCGCCGACCTTCGCGTTTCAGGCCGCTCGTGGTCGTCCTTGGGCATGCGATCCTCACGGTTGGCCTCGCGTTGATCCTGCTGCCGACCTTCACCAACCTTCTTGCCGCGGCAGTGCTGGGTGCACTGGTCGGCGGCGTCAAGATGCTCAACCGCGATCAGCCCGTCCTATCGATACCGATGCCCGTGGTCGCCGCGCTGATGGTGTCAGCGCTGGTGTTTCTCGCCGTGCACTACGGACTCAAAGTCAACCCGGTGCAATTGCTGATCCCCCCGCTCGTGACGTTTCTGCCCGGCGCGATGCTGACGCTCGCGATGGTCGAGCTCGCATACGGGGACATGGTTAGCGGCACGAGCCGGCTGATCACGGGCTTCGTGCAGCTGGTATTGCTCGCGTTCGGAATCGCTGCGGGCGCAGCGCTGGTTGGTGTAAGTTCGGCTGCGCTGCTCGCAACCTCGGTTGAAGTCGGCATCGATCCATGGGCGGCCTGGGTCGGGGTGCTCATCTTCGGTGCCGGCGTGTATCTGCATTTCTCCGCGCCGCGCCGGTCTCTCCTCTGGATGCTCCTCGTTCTGTTTCTGGCGTTCGCTGCCCAGAAGGCCGGAGGCCTGCTGTTCGGAACTCAGATCAGCGGGTTCTTCGGCACCCTCGTGGCGACACCCATCGGTTATTTGATTCAGCTGCGCTTCCGCGGTCCGCCGGCAATGGTGACATTCCTGCCCAGTTTCTGGCTCGTCGTGCCCGGTTCGTTCAGCCTAGTCAGCATGACCCGCATGTTCATTGACCGCGCCGCGGGACTGGATGGAATGGTGACAGCAGTGTTCGTGGTTGCATCGATAGCGCTCGGGTGCCTTGTGGGAGCTTCGCTCTACAAATGGCTCACCGAATACTTCGGCTGGTGGTGGCTGCAGATCGGACGCGTCGGCTCTTACATCGGGCGCATCGCACAGCCGAAGCGTGCGAGGAAGGACGACTAGCGGTTAGTAAGGCCAGACCCAATTGGCGACCTCGGGCCGGTCGGTGCCCTGCTCGCGCGCGTAGCGTAGGTTGAGGATGATCTCGTTTTTCATCTGCTCCTTGAGGTGCGCGGCCTTGGTCTGCAACTTCGGCACTCGATCGATGACATCGATCACCAGATTGAAGCGGTCGACCTGGTTGAGAATGGCGAGCTCGAGCGGCGTGTTGATGTTGCCCTTCTCCTTGTAGCCCCGCACGTGCAGATTGTCATGGTCGGCGAAGCGGTACGCGAGCTTGTGAATCAGCCAGGGATAGCCGTGGAAGTTGAAGATGATCGGCTTGTCGGGGGTGAACAGGCCATTGAACTCACGCTCGGTCGACCCCTGCGGGTGCTCGCTCGCCGGCTGCAGCTTGAATAAATCGACCACGTTCACGAACCGCAGCTTGAGATCTGGCACGTGCTCGCGCAGGATGGCGGTGGCCGCGAGCGCTTCTTGAGTCGCCACATCGCCGCACGAAGCCATCACCACATCTGGCTCTTCGCCCTCATCGGTGCTGGCTCGAGTCCAGATGCCGATGCCCTTGGCACAGTGCACGACCGCCTCGTCGATCGTGGTGAACTGCAGGTGCTTCTGCTTGTCCGCCACGATGACGTTGATGCAGTCGGTGGACCGTAGACACTGATCCGCCACCGCCAGGAGGGTATTTGCATCCGGCGGAAGATAGACGCGCGTGACCGTCGGGCTCTTGTTGGTTACCAGATCGATGAAGCCGGGATCCTGATGCGAGAAGCCATTGTGGTCCTGGCGCCATACCGTCGAAGACAGCAGGATGTTCTGCGACGAAACCGATGCGCGCCATGGCACGTGGTTCTTGCAGATGTCCAGCCACTTGGCGTGCTGGTTGAACATTGAGTCCACGACGTGCGCGAAAGCTTCGTAGGTGTGAAAGAAGCCGTGCCGCCCGCTCAACAGATAGCCTTCGAGCCACCCCACGAGCGTGTGCTCCGACAGCATCTCCATCACGCGGCCGTCGCGCGCCAGCTCGCCGCCATCCGCATCCTCGGGCAGCAGCTCCGCCATCCAGGTCTTCTTGCTGACTTCGTAGACCGCCTGCAGACGATTGGAGGCCGTCTCGTCAGGGCCGAACACACGGAAGCTCGTCATGTTCGCGCGCATCACGTCGCGCAGGAACTCGCCCAGGGGTTTGGTGTTTTCGTGCAGCACCTTCCCGGCCTGGGCGACATCCACCGCGTACTGGCGAAAATCCGGAAGCTTCAAGTCCTTGCGCAGCAAGCCCCCGTTCGCATGCAGATTCGCTCCCATGCGGTGCCGACCCTCTGGCGCGAGCGCGCGTAGCTCGGGTAACAGCCTGCCGCCCGCGTCGAACAGCGTCTCCGGCTTGTAGCTGCGCAGCCAGGTTTCGAGCAACTTCAGGTTGGCGGGATTACCACGCACATCCGAGAATGGCACCTGGTGCGAACGCCATGAGCCTTCAACCTTGTGGCCGCCGATTTCCTTCGGCCCGCTCCAACCCTTGGGCGTGCGCAGCACGATCATGGGCCAGCGCGCGCGCTCAGCCCTGCCGGTGTCGCGCGCTTTCTTCTGAATGGCGCTGATATCGGCGAGGATTGTGTCGAGCGTGGCGGCCATCTTCTGATGCATCTCGGCGGGATCGGAACCCTCCACGAAGTAGGGGTCATAGCCGTAGCCCACGAACAACGATTCGAGCTCTTCATGGCTGATGCGCGCGAGGATGGTCGGATTCGCGATCTTGTAGCCGTTCAGGTTGAGGATCGGCAATACAGCGCCGTCGCGAACCGGATTGATGAACTTGTTGGAATGCCACGCCGTAGCGAGCGGGCCGGTTTCCGCTTCGCCGTCGCCGACGACGCACGCGACGATGAGCCCGGGATTGTCGAGCGCCGCCCCGTACGCGTGCGACAGGCTGTAGCCCAACTCGCCACCTTCGTGGATCGAGCCCGGTGTCTCTGGCGTCACATGCGAGCCGATGTGGCCTGGGAAGGAGAACTGCTTGAAGAACTTCTGCATGCCCTCCTCGTCCTCGCTCTTGTCCGGGTAGATCTCGGAGTAAGTGCCCTCCAGATACGTGGGACCCAGCACGCCGGGCGCGCCGTGACCCGGCCCGGCCATGAAGATCACGTCGAGATCCTCGCGC
Source organism: Burkholderiales bacterium (assembly GCA_035622675.1). Taxonomy (GTDB): domain Bacteria; phylum Pseudomonadota; class Gammaproteobacteria; order Burkholderiales; family SHXO01; genus SHXO01. The sequence goes on from DASPUW010000253.1 coordinate 13,948, forward strand.
TTGATGACGCGGTTCAAGTGGGCCCAGACGAAAGAGAGCGCCGGGCTGGCGCCCCAGTGGCCGAGCAAACGATGCTTGACGTGCTCGGACAGCAAGGGCCGCCGGAGCAAGGGATTGTCTTTGAGATAAATCATCCCCACCGAGAGGTAGTTACAGGCGTGCCACCAGGCGTCGATGCGCTGCAAGTCCTGAGCTTCGAGGGGTCGGGCGCTAGCCAGGTTGGCCTTCGGCGTCACGGCTGTGCTGGGTGCCATCTGACATCTCCTTGAAACATGAACCGGCTGAGAGGCTCGCGCGTTGCTTTCCAGACACGAGCGAGCACACTGATCCTATCTGAAAAGCAAAGCGCTCCGCTGGTTCCCGATGTTGCGTGCTCGCCACGTGGCCGCCTAGAATCACCCCACGCCGATCGGGGCGTGCCTGGAGATCAAAGCATGCTTCACCACGATCTTTTGCGTGACAAAGGAATTCTGGTTCTCACGCCCGAGGGTGCACTGCAGGCCGAGGATTTCACGGCGCTCGCTGCCGTGGTCGATCCGTACATTGAGCAGCATGGCGGTCTGAAGGGCCTGTTGCTCGAGGCACCGTCGTTCCCGGGCTGGGAGGATTTCGCTGCGCTTGTGTCGCACTTGCGCTTCGTGCGCGATCATCATCGCCGGGTCCGCCGCATCGCCGTGGTCACTGGCAGTGCGCTGCTTGCGGCGGCGCCGAAGATCGCGAGCCATTTCGTCAGCGCGCAGATACGCGCATTTGATGCCGACGCGCGCGCGGCAGCGCTCGCCTGGATCGAAACCGGCTCGTAGGTCAGTGCTCGCCGGGTGGCTTCGGCCAGATCAGCGCAATCTGCCGGGCGCCGTTACCCTTCACCGAAAAAGACCTGCTCAGAACTCGCCCCGCTACTTCGGCTTTCACGCTGTAGTGCCCCGGAGGCAAGTGGAGAAAGAGATAAGGTCCGTCGGACTTGATCTTGAGGAGCACGCGTCCCTTGGCATCGCTGAGCGTCACCGGGACGGCGGCCAGGAAAGCGGCGCTGGGCTTGCGCGCCTGTGCCATGACGAGCCTCACGTTGTAGCGCGAGGCGATCGCGCGCATGGCGTCCGCCTGATCCTTGCCGATCCCGCCGCTCATCCAC
>DASPUW010000254.1:0-11546 GCA_035622675.1 Burkholderiales bacterium
CTGCACCTAGCGCGCGCCGGGGGCCGCAACCTGTTCTCGGGCTACGGACCCGGGTACATCGCCATCAATGGCGTGCGCTACGAGCGCAGCGTGGTCGTGCAGGCCGACCGCGTAATCGACTGGGACGTAACTGACTTCGACGGGCTCGACGCCGCGACCTTCTCCCAACTGGCCGCCCTGCCCTTGGAAATCCTCATCCTGGGGACAGGGGCGGTGCTGCGATTCCCCGACGCCGCTTACGTCAAAATAATGCGCGCGGCCGGTATCGGCATGGAGGTCATGGACACCCCCGCCGCATGCCGGACTTACAACATTTTGCTGTCCGAAGATCGCCGCGTTGGTGCCGCTTTACTAATGGCGCCGCGTGGCTAGCGAACCCCGTTCTAGACGCCCGCCATCACTTTCAAATGGGCTGTGACGCTGCGCCCGAGCGCGCTCAGGTTATAGCCGCCTTCGAGCACCGAGATCACGCGGCCCTCGGCATGCCGCTCTGCCACGTCCTTGATGACCTGCGTGACCCAGGCGTAATCCGCTTCGACCAGGCCCAATGCCGCCATGTCGTCCTCGCGATGCGCGTCGAAGCCGGCCGATACGAACACCACCTGCGGGCGGAACTGCTCGAGGGCGCTGAGCCAGTGCGACTGCACCGCCGCCCGGAATCCGTTCCCGTCGGTGTACGCCGGCAGCGGGATATTGACCATCCGCTCGGAACGCCCGTCGATTCCGCTGTACGGATAAAAAGGATGCTGGAACGTCGAGACCATCAGCACACGCTCGTCGTCGCGGAAGATGTCCTCGGTCCCGTTGCCGTGGTGGACGTCGAAGTCGACCACCGCCGCGCGCGCCAGTCCATGTGCATCGAGAGCGTGCGCAACGCCGATGGCAACGTTGTTGAAGAAGCAGAATCCCATCGCGCGCTGCCGCTCTGCGTGATGTCCCGGCGGGCGAACACAGCAGAACGCGTTCGCAGCCTTGCCCCCGAGCACCAGATCGGTGGCGAGAACCACCGCCCCGGCCGCTCTCAACGCCGCCTGATACGAATGCGGGCTCATCGCAGTGTCGGGATCTAGGTGGACGATGCCGCTCTCGGGGCTCGACGCTGCGACGGCGTCCACATAGGCCGGCGAATGTACACGCGTGAGCTGCTCGCGAGTAGCGAGCGGGGCTTCGTATTCGATCAGGCAGCCGATCAGGCCGGACGCGATCAGCTGGTCCGTGATCGCCTGCAGGCGCTCCGGGCACTCGGGGTGATGCTGCCCCATGTCGTGCAGGCTGCAATCGCGATGGGTGATGAACGCGGTGGCCATGATGATGGATGCTAGATATCCTGCCGCTCGAAGTCCACTGCCACGAGGATGGGTCTGCCCGCGGAATCAATGGCATGCTTCCTGCGTTGGGCCCCACCCGCGTGGCGGGCTATGATGGCGATCGGTCTTGAACGAGCAGTTTGCGGTCGGACGGTCCGAATGCAAGCGGCAACGAGCGAATCGGCCCTGCCTGCGGGCGCGGCTTCGGTGCGGGCCCTTTATCCGGTTCGCACGCGCCTGCGCGACGACAGCGAGATCGTGATCCGGCCGATCGGCCCCGAAGACGCGGAGCGCGAGCAGGCGTTCGTGCGCGCCCTGTCGCCTCAGTCGCGCTATTTCCGTTTCATGAGCGGATTGCGGGAGCTTCCGGTCGACATGCTGTATCGCTTTACGCATCCCGACTTTCAACAGGAGCTCGCGTTGGTGGCGCTGACCGGCGAGGGATCGGAGATGCGCCAGATCGGGGTGGCGCGCTGCGTAGCCGACGAGGATCGCGCCGGCGCCGAGTTCGCCGTCGTGGTCGCCGACGACTGGCAAAACCGCGGTGTCGGGACGCGCCTCCTGTGTGAGTTGATGCGGGCGGCGCGTGCTGCAGGCGTGCGGCGCCTGTGGGGTGACATCCTCGCAGGCAACACCCAAATGCTCGGCCTCATGACAGCGCTCGGCTTCGAGCTGCACTCGCCACCCGAAGACCCGTTGGTGCGGCGCGCGGTAAAGACCCTCTGATACCTGCAACCAGGTAAAAGGAACTCGAACGATGCAGAGCGAATCGCTCACCACGCGGCTGATGGCCGCGGACCGCGCCCACCGGCGCTACCGGCCTGAGCAAGGCGCCAGGACGGCACGCCCAGGCGTGCATCTGGAGCAGGCCGCACAGGGCCTCGAGCGCGTGATCGACCAGGTCGGTGCTGTCATCCTCGGCAAGGAAACGCAGATCCGCCTCACGCTCGCCTGCTTGCTCGCCCGCGGGCATCTCCTCATCCAGGACCTCCCCGGCGTGGGCAAGACCACACTGGCGCACGCCCTGGCCAACTCCTTGGGGCTACGATTCCAGCGCATCCAGTTCACCAGCGATCTGCTGCCGGCCGACATCGTCGGCGTGTCCATCTTCGATCGCGACGCGGCGAGCTTCAAGTTCCACCCCGGACCGATTTTCGCGCAGATGATCCTGGCGGACGAGGTCAACCGCGCTACGCCCAAAGCACAGAGCGCGCTGCTCGAGGCGATGGAAGAGCACCAGGTGACGACCGAAGGCGAAACCCGGCCGCTCCCCGAGCCGTTTTTCGTGATCGCGACGCAGAACCCGTCCTACCAGGTCGGCACCTTCCCCCTGCCCGAATCGCAGCTCGACCGCTTCCTCATGTGCCTGCGCCTCGGCTATCCGGATGCGAGTGCCGAGCGCATGCTCCTCGAAGGCCGCGACCGGCGTGACATGATGGCGCAGCTCGACCGCTGGATCACGGCCGAGGAGTTGATTTCGCTGCAGCAGCACGTGCGCGAGGTGTTTGTCGCACCCGCTCTGTACGACTACCTTCAAGCGCTCATTTTGTACACCCGCCAATCGCCCGACTTCATCACGGGCCTGAGCCCCCGTTCTGGCCTCAACCTGCTGCATGCGGCGCGTGCGTGGGCGTTTCTCGAAGGGCGCGGCCATGTGCTGCCGGAAGACGTGCAGGCGGTGCTGGCGAGCGTGATCGGGCATCGCCTGCAAGCCGCGGACGGGCAGGCGCGCGAGAGCGAAGAAATCGCGCGCCGACTTGTGGCCGAGGTCGCCGTTCCCGCGTGACAGCGCTCGGGCTGGGCCGGCGTCGAGGTACGCCGGCTGTCGACAGCGGTTCAATCACCCTCACCCAGCGCCGCATCTACATTCTGCCCACCCGCGCCGGTCTGCTGTTCGGCTTCACCGTGGTCGTCATGCTGCTGGGCTGCGTGAACTACAACCTCGGCCTGGGCTATGTGCTCACGTTTCTCATGAGCGGGATCGGCATCGTCTCGATCCTGCACACCTTCCGCAACCTCGTCCGCCTGCAGCTCAAGCCCGGCCGTCCGGAGCCCGTGTTCGCAGGAAGCGAAGCGCTCTTTCCCGTTCTGCTCGCCAACCGGGACGCCCTGGCGCGGCGCTCGATCGGCCTCATGCGAACAGGCGAGACGCCGCTGTTCGTGGACCTTGGCCCAGGCCAGACGACGACGCTGCAGATCAGCGTGCCGGCAGCGCATCGCGGCCGGCTGCAGCTCGAGCGCCTGCGCGCCCTCACCACATTTCCAATCGGCCTGTTCTACGCCTGGTCGAACCTGAATCTGGATGTGCATTGCCTCGTCTATCCCCGCCCTGAAGCCGGTCACGTTCCTCTGCCCGCGCCGCGTGCGGGCGACTCTGACGGAGTGCAGATGGACAAGGGAGAAAACGACTTCGCCGGCTTGCGCAAGTACCAGGTCGGCGACTCGCTGCGTCACGTCGCCTGGAAGGCGCTGGCCCGCGGTCAGCCCGTGATGACGAAACAGTTTTCGGGGCTGGCCGCCGGGGAGCTGTGGCTCGAGTGGGACGCGCTTCCATCCACCATGCCGCTCGAAGCTCGGCTGTCACGCCTCACGCGCTGGGTGCTCGAGGCTGCGCGCGCGGGACACACCTATGGTCTGCGCGTGCCGTCGATCACCATCCCGCCCGGGGCCGGGTTGGCACACGATCATCAGTGTCTGACCGCGTTGGCCCTATTCCGCGCATGACGCCTCGTCTCAACGCCGCTCCGCTGCAGGGCGCGCGCGTTTACTCGCTGCTCGGCGCTCTCGCCGCCGTGCTCGCGCCGCATGCGTTGCGCATTCCAGTGTGGGTGTCGATCGCCGTAGCAGCAGCGCTCGCCTGGCGCGCATGGCTCGCGTGGCGTGGCGCGGCGCTCCCGCGCAAGTGGCTTCTGCTCCCGCTCGCGGTCATAGGTACAGCGGCGGTGGTGGTGAGCTACGGGCCGCACCTCGGACGCGACGCGTCGGTCGCGCTGCTCGCCGTCATGCTCGCGCTCAAGGTGCTCGAACTGAAGACGCTGCGCGATGCGATGGTGGCCGTGTGCCTCGGCTTCTTCCTCATCGTGACCAACTTCCTTTACTCGCAGAGCATCGCGACCGCACTCTACATGCTCGCCGCGATGGCATGGTTCACGGCCATCCTGATCGCGCTCGAAGATCGCGTGCGCAGCCTGACGATCCAGCAGAGGTTCGGCAGCGCGGCGACTTTGATGCTGCAGGGCGCGCCGCTCATGCTCGTGCTGTTTCTGCTGTTCCCGCGCGTGCAAGGGCCCATCTTCGGCCTTCCGCAGGCGACTTCCGCCGGGGTAAGCGGGCTCTCCGACAGCATGTCGCCGGGGAGCCTGAGCCAGCTCGGCCTGTCCGATGAGGTCGCCTTCCGCGTGCAGTTCCACGCGCCCCCGCCTGCGCCGCAAGGCCTTTACTGGCGCGGGCCCGTGCTGTGGGATTTCGACGGTCGTACCTGGACCGCATCCAGCGCCGCCTCGATCGGCGCCAGCGATGTCCATCACGAGACAGCCGGAGCGGCGGTGAGCTATACAGTGACGCTCGAGCCGCATTACGCGCGCTGGGTATTTGCGCTCGAGGTGCCCGTCGCAGCGCCGGTCGGCACGGTGCTGACCGGTGACTACCAGCTCCTTTCGCTACGGCCGATCCGAAACCGGCTGCGCTACGAGGCCGCGTCGCACCTTGCCTACCGCTACGGGGGCGACGAGCGCCCCGAGCTGCTGCGGCGCGCGTTGCGCCTGCCCGCCGGGTACAATCCAAGATCCATTCAGCTCGCGCGCGAGATTCGCGAACGCTCCGCGGCGGACGCGGACGTAGTAGCCAACGCGCTCGAATTGTTTCGCTCACAGCCCTTCTTCTACACGCTGGTGCCGCCGGAGCTGGGGCGCGACAGCGTCGACGAATTCCTGTTTACGACGCGGCGCGGGTTCTGCGAGCACTACGCCTCCGCGTTCGTCTTCCTGATGCGGGCGGCCGGCGTGCCCGCGCGCGTGGTGACCGGATATCAGGGCGGCGAGATCAACCCGCTCGGAAACTACCTGATCGTGCGCCAGTCGGAAGCTCACGCGTGGGCGGAGGTCTGGCTGAATGGCCAGGGCTGGGTGCGCGTGGACCCGACCGGAGCGGTCTCTCCGGCCCGCATACAGGTCGGCATCGCAGCCGCTGTCCCAGCCGGCGACCCGCTGCCCATCTCGGTGCGAGGCAGCTTCGAGCTGCTCAACCGGCTCCACTTTGCCTGGGACGCGGTGGCCAACTCCTGGAACCAGTGGGTCCTGGGCTACACGCCGGAACGCCAGACGCGCCTGCTGACGGACGCTGGCTTCGGCGCTGCAACCTGGCAGACGCTCGCGACGCTCTTGATGGGGGTCGCCGGTGCGGTGATGGCTGTGCTCACTCTCCTGATTCTGCGGCGGCTCCGTGCAATGCCGTCGGATCCGGTCGCGCGGACGTGGCTCGCCTTCTGCCGCAAGCTCGCCCGGCGCGGGACGCGCAAGCGCGCCGGCGAAGGCCCTCGCGATTTCGCGCGGCGCGCCGCCTCGGAGCAGCCCACGCTGGAGTCGCAGATCGTGGACATCACCGATCTGTACATCGCTCTTCGCTATGCGGGCCGCGGCGATAGGGGCCACGAGCGGCGCCTGCGCGATCTGGTCGGGGCGCTGTGACGGCCTTCCAACCGCTCTTTCCTAGCGCAACACGTCCCGGCCAATGCCGTTGCGGCGCAGGATGCGGCGCAGGCTCGACAACGCCTCGAGCTGAATCTGGCGTACGCGCTCGCGCGTGAGTCCGAGCTCCTGCGCGAGCTGCTCGAGCGTGCTGATGTCCGAGTCATTGAGGCCGTAGCGTCGCTCGATCACGCGCCGCTGGCGATCCGACAGGCGGGCCAGCCACTCCAGCACACGCTTCTCGATCTCGACGAGCTCGAGGCGGGCCTCCGGTGTGACGGCGCTTTCGTCGGGGAGCGATTCACCGAGCGACAGCATGGGATCGACTTCCAGCGGTGCGTCCAGAGAAGCCATGCGCTCGTTGAGCGCGAGCAGCCGGCGCACGTCCTCGGCATCGCAGTCCAGCAGATGCGCCACATCCTCGGCGCCGGGCTCGTGTGCACAATGCGTCTCGAGATGGCGCCTCGCGCGCAGCACCGTGTTGAGCTCTTTGATGATGTGAACGGGAAGCCGTATCGTGCGCGATTGATACATGATCGCGCGCTCGATGCTCTGGCGCACCCACCAGGTGGCGTAGGTCGAGAAGCGGAAGCCGCGCTCCGGATCGAACTTCTCGATCGCGTGGATCAAACCGAGGTTACCCTCCTCGATCAGGTCGAGAAGCGCGACACCGCGGTTGGCATAGTGCTTGGCGATGTTCACCACCAGCCGCAGATTGTGCTCGATCATCTTCTGGCGCGCCTCGAATCCCCCCGCCTTGGCGAGACGCGCGACGCGCAGCTCCTCGTCAACGGAGAGGAGCGCGTTGTGGCCGATGTCGTTGAAGTACAGCTGAGTGACATCGGACAGCAGATCGGCGCCGGCATGCTCGTCTTGCACAGTCGCCCCTTCAACGGCTGCGAAAATAACCTCCTCCGGCAGATCTTCGCCGAGCGAATGGCGCCGCTCGTTCACGGCGAGGCCTGCGGCGGCAGATACTTGAGCGGGTCCACCGGCTTGCCTTGACGGCGGATCTCGAAATGCAGACCGATCTGGTCGGAGTCGAGGCTCCCCATTTCGGCGATCTTTTGCCCCTTGCTCACCCGCTCCCCCTCCCTCACCAGCAGCTCGCGGTTGTGAGCATAGACGCTGAGGTAAGTGTTGTCGTGCTTGATGATGATCAGCTTACCGTAACCGCGCAGCGCGCTTCCGCTGTAAACCACTTTTCCGGCAGCGCTGGCCACGATGGGTTGTCCTGCATTGCCAGCGATAGCAACGCCTTTGGGATTGGGCCCCTCGTCGAAGCCATGCAGCAGCGGCCCCGCCGTGGGCCAGATCCACTGCGAATCGTTGCCCTCGGGTTCGCTCGCTTTCGCGACTACTAGTGGCGCCACGGACTTTGCTGGTGTTGGAGCGGGCTCCAGGGTCTGAACAGCGGGAGGCGTTGCCAATGCGCTTTGCGTGCGAGGAGCTGGTTTGGCTTCGGTAGCCGGCTTGGCATCGGCCGCCGGCGGCTTCTCCGGATCACGCGTGAGCTGCGCCAGCGCCTGCTCCGAGTAGGGCGTCTTGATCCCCTTGGGTCCCGACTTCACCGGCGGCACATCGAGCGGGCGCGACTCGACTTGTGGGGAGGTGACGACGGGCCGCACGACGATCGGCTGATCGGCGGGATCCGGCTTCCAGCCAGGGGGCGGCCGCAGCCGCAGCTGCTGGCCGACCTTGATGACGTTGGGATCATCGAGCTGGTTCCAGGCCGCGAGATCCTTGTAGTCCAGGCCGGCGTCGAGCGCAACGCTGTACAGCGTGTCGCCACGCTTGACCGTGTAGAACTCTGGCCGCGTATCCGGTTCTGCGCCCTCCTCCAGCCCGGCGGCTGGCTTGGCTGCGGCGGTCTTCGGCGCCGCGGCAGCTGCCGGCGCTGCGGCCGCGGTTGCCCCTGCGGCTTCCGCTGGCGGCGCGGCCTTCGGCGCTGTCGCGGGTGCCGCCGCCGTCTCGGGTGCAGGAGGCGTGGATTTGGGTGAAGTTGCGGCCGTCGCTGTCGACTCCGCGGCGGGTGCCGCCTTGGGCGAAGCCGCGGCCGGCGCGGCCGCGGTCGAAGGCGCAGGCGGTTTGGCCGACGGCGCGGGCACCGCTTTGCGATACTCCTCGACTGGCCGCTCGGCGACAGGCGCCGGCGGCGTAGTGCAGGCACCCAGCACAATCGCGAAAAGCAATCCCGCGCCGAGCTGCCCCACCGTTCCACCCTCGCAGCGGCGTTTCACGCCGACGCCCCCGGAACGAGCGGCACGAAGCGCACCGGCTCGAGGCTGCGCTGCGCGTAGCCGCTCGCCTCGCGCGTGATCACCGTGAGCAGCTGATCCTGACTGCCAAGCGGCATGACCAGGCGGCCACCTTCCGCCAGCTGCTCCAGCAACGCTTCCGGCACATGCGTCGCGGCCGCCGCCATGACGATCGCGTCGAACGGGGCGGCTTCCTTCAAGCCGAGATGGCCGTCGCCGTGCCGCACGCGCACGTTGGTAATCCGCAGCTCGCGCAGATGAGCGCGCGCCCGCAGGAGGAGCTGGGAAATGCGTTCGACCGACCAGACCTGACGCGTCAGACGCGAGAGCAGCGCCGCTTGGTAGCCGCAGCCGGTTCCGACTTCGAGCACCTGATTGAGCGCTGCGCCGCTGCGCACGAGCTCGAGCATGCGCGCCACCACCCAGGGATTGGAGATCGTCTGGCCGAAGCCGATCGGCAGCGCAATGTCCTCGTACGCCCGGTGCGCGAGCGCCTCGTCGACGAACAGATGACGCGGGATCTCGGTGAGGGCGCCGAGCACCACCTCATCGCGGATGCCCTGCTCGCGCAGGCGCTGCACCATGCGCATGCGGGTGCGCTGGGAGGTCATCCCAATGCCGAGATGCCTGCTGCTCATCTAGCGCCCAGCGATCTCCGCCGGCGCGGCGTGATCCGGAAGCACGGCGCCCCCGAGCCATTCGCGCAACGCATCGATGTGGGCAAAGTGCGTGAGATCGACCTGCAATGGCGTGACCGAGACGAACCGCTCCGACACGGCGTGAAAGTCCGTACCCTCGCCGGCATCCTCGGCGTCCCCCGCAGCTCCGATCCAGAACACAGTCTCGCCGCGCGGGTTGGTCGAGCGGATCACAGACTCGGCCTTGTGCCGCCGACCCAGCCGGGTCACCTTGACCCCGCGCAGATCGCCATAAGGCACGTCCGGCACGTTCACGTTCAAGAGCACCGCTCGTGGCAACGCCTGCCGCTGGAACCTGCGCACCAGGTCGGCGGCGACGCGCGCAGCGGTAGGATAGTTGCCCTCAGACTTGCTGGCGAGCGACACGGCGATGGAAGGGATGCCGAGCAGAAACCCCTCCGTCGCGCCAGCCACTGTGCCGGAATAAATGGTGTCGTCGCCCATGTTGGCGCCGTGATTGATCCCGGAGACCACCATATCGGGCTGCGGATCGAGCATGCCCGTCACCCCCAGGTGCACACAATCGGTCGGGGTACCGTTGACGGAGTAGAAACCCAGGTGCGACTTGCGCACCATAAGCGGGCGATCGAGCGTGAGCGAATTGCTCGCTCCGCTGCGGTCGCGCTCAGGCGCTACCACCACCACCTCGGCCAGGGTGGACAGGGCTTCGGCCAGAATCGCGAGCCCGGGCGCGAAGTAGCCGTCGTCGTTGCTCAGCAGGATGCGCATTTGGCAGAGGGCACGGCGCGGTGGTGGCGGCGCGCGTCGGACCTTTGCAGCGCGCCGCACGGCACGCCGACGGACGAGCGCGTCGATGACCTCAACGCCGGCTGGATTATATACGAGGTCGCCGAGTACGACTGCCGCGAGACCGGCGGCGGCGGCGCTTTGGGCTTATCCTGATTGCCCTGCGATCAAAACGGAGCCGCTCGACTTATGCCACCCGCCCTCGGATCGAAGTCCTTCGCGCTCATCGCCTGCGCTATAAGTTGGTGGGCATGTGCGCTGCACGCCGACGAGGATCCGCCGCCGAGCAACGATCTGCCCAATCCGTACACCACCACCGCGCCGTGGGGAAATCTGCCAGCCGGCCGGAGCTGGGGCGCACTGAACGCCGTGGCGATCGACAACGACGGCCAATCCGTGTGGGTCGCCACGCGCTGTGGCGCAAACCCGAATACGCCACCCGGCGCGTCGCCGTTCACATACGACAGCTGCGCCGGGTCGAAGGTGCCGCCCGTGCTGAAACTCGATGACGCCGGCAACATTCTTCAGAGCTTCGGCGCCGATCTATTCATCTTTCCTCACAAGATCTACGTCGACGCGGAAGGCAATATCTGGGTGGTGGATGCGCGAAGCGTGAACGAGCGGGAGCGCAAGGAGTACCCCGACGAGAAGCCGAAGGGGCATATCGTCGTGAAGTTCAGCCCGCAAGGCAAAGTGCTGATGACGATCGGCACGCCCGGCGTCGCTGGAGATCCGCCAAACGCGTTGACCGAGCCGACCAGCGTCGTGATCGCGCCTAACGGCGACATCTTCATTGCCGAGGGACATTCCGGGCAATACCAGGATCCAGGACCAGCCAACGTCGGGCGCATCTCCGTTTTCAGCAAAGACGGGCGCTACATCCGATCGTTCGGGCGGTGGGGCTCAGGTCCGGGCGAATTTCGCACCCCCCACGACATCGCTATGGATGCGCGGGGGCGCCTCTTCATCGCCGACCGCGGCAACATGCGCGTGCAGATCCTCGAACAGGACGGGCGTTTCATCGCGGAGTGGAAGCAGTTCGGCCGCCCCAGCGGAGTCTACCTTCGAGATGGGTTGCTCTATGTGGCCGACTCCGAATCGAATGGATTCGCGTCAGCGGCGCATCCCGGATGGAAGCGCGGCATTCGCATTGGCAAGCTGAGCGATGGCGCGGTGCTCTACCGGATCCCCGATCCGCTGGAGATGGCGGGAACCAGCGCAGCGGAAGGCCTTGCAGTGGATGCGAAGGGGAACGTGTACGGCGGCGAAGTTGGACCGAGACAATTGGTGAAGCACGCCAAAGAACCGGCGCGCTAATCAATACCTATACGTCACTACCTGGCGAAAACACAAAGGGCCGGAGGTTTCCCTCCAGCCCTTCGGTTTTCTGGTCGGGGCGACTGGATTTGAACCAGCGACCACTTGCACCCCATGCAAGTACGCTACCAGGCTGCGCTACGCCCCGATTTGCATTCGAGTATAGCAGAACACCCCGCCGCGCCGATCCGAGCTCCCGCCCGCTCAGCGCAGCGAATCGAGAACGCTCTTGATTTCCTTGCGCAGCGTGGACGAGGTGACCCTGGCCGCCGATCCGCTGCCGGACTTGGCCGCGTGTTCCGCCGGTTGGTCCAGGCGGTGACGCGCACCGCTGATGGTGAAGCCCTCCTCGTACAGCAGCTGACGGATGCGCCGGATCAGCAGCACCTCGTGATGCTGATAGTAGCGCCGGTTCCCGCGCCGCTTCACCGGTTTCAGCTGGGTAAACTCCTGCTCCCAGTAGCGCAGCACGTGCGGCTTCACGCCGCACAGCTCACTCACTTCACCGATGGTGAAGTAGCGCTTCGCGGGTAT
>DASPUW010000255.1:0-2706 GCA_035622675.1 Burkholderiales bacterium
TGAGGCGGGGGTCGGAATCGAACCGGCGTCCACGGCTTTGCAGGCCGCTGCATAACCACTCTGCCACCCCGCCATCGGCGTTCGCACGACTGCATCCGACATCAGCCCCGCGCCGCACGGCGAGCCAGGGTTGGCGGGGTCGGCCGCAGGGAAACGGCGTAGGCTGCGCGGCGGCCCGAACCGGCACCGCCTGTCGTGCGGCGAAGCCGAAAACGGGCGACCGAGGCTAACGCCTCGATCTGCCCGGGAATCTGGAGCGGGAAACGAGGCTCGAACTCGCGACCCCAACCTTGGCAAGGTTGTGCTCTACCACTGAGCTATTCCCGCGCAAAAACGGACATAGAATTATAGGGATCCGTCACCTCGTGTCAAGGCGCGGCGGCTCACTCCTGCCTCCCCAGCACGAACGGCATGGCCATCTTCAAGTAGTACGCCATCGACCACAGCGTGAGCGCAGCCGCGACGTAGATCAGCAGCGTGCCGAGCTTCTGGGTGTCGATACCGAGCAGGATGCCGTCATACAGCAGCAGCAGGATCGCTGCCATCTGCGATCCGGTCTTGATCTTGCCGAGAAAGCTCACGGCCACGCTCTTGCTCTTGCCGATCTTCGCCATCCATTCGCGGAGGGCCGACACCGCGATCTCCCGGCCGATGATCACGACTGCCACCGGGGCATCCACCCTCCCCAGCCACACGAGGAGGATCAGCGCCGCCGCGACCATGAGCTTGTCCGCGACCGGGTCGAGGAAGGCGCCGAAGGCCGAGGTCTGATCGAGGGTGCGGGCGAGATAGCCGTCCAGCCAATCGGTCACGGCCGCCACCGCGAACAGCAGCGTAGCGGCGAGGTTCTTCTCCGCCCCGGTGAGCAGCGTCTCCGGAAAGTAGAAAACGGCGAGAAACGCCGGGATGAACAGGATCCGCAGCCAGGTCAGCAGGTTGGGGACGTTCAGTGGCATAGGGAGAAGAGACGCCCGCTCAATGTAGCTCCTGATAGATCCGCTGGGCGAGGGCCCGGCTGATGCCTTCGACCTGGGTGATTTCGTCCACGCTCGCGGCCACCAGGCCGCGCAGGCCGCCGAAGCGCGCCAGAAGCTTGCGGCGACGCTTGACGCCAATCCCGCTGATCGACTCGAGCACCGACGTGCGCCGCGCGCGGGCGCGCCGGTTGCGATGGCCAGTGATGGCAAAGCGGTGGGCTTCGTCGCGCACCTGCTGGATGAGGTGCAGGGCGGGATGGTCGGGCGGCAACCGCAGCGGTGCCTCGCGGCCAGACACAATGAGCTGCTCAAGGCCGGGCTTGCGCTCCTCGCCCTTGGCGACTCCCACCAGCGCGACGCCGCCGAGTCCGAGCTCCTCCAGAACCTCGCGCGCGGCGGACACTTGCCCCTTGCCGCCGTCGATGAGGATCAGGTCGGGAAGCCGGCCCTCGCCCGCTACCACCTTGCGGTAACGGCGGTCCAGCACCTGGCGCATGGCGCCGTAATCGTCACCCGGTGTGACGCCCTGGATGTTGTAGCGCCGATACTCGCTCTTCTTCATCCCGCCCTCGTCGTACACCACGCACGAGGCGACGGCGGCTTCGCCGAAGGTGTGGCTGATGTCGAAACACTCGAGCCGTGAAGCCGAGCCCGGGAGCTGCAGCGCCTGCTGCAAGGCTGTCAGCCGCGCCTCCTGGGTCGCGTGCATGTGCACGGCCTGGCCGATGGATACGCGGGCGTTGGTCTCCGCCATCGACACCCAGACCCGGCGCTCGCCCGCCGCGGCGGCGGTAATCTGGACCGGGTGAGCCGCTTGTTCGCTCAGCAACTGCTCCAGCGCGGTGGCGTCGATCGGATGATTGACCACGATCAGCGGCGGTACGTCGTGGCTCAGGTAATGCTGGGTCAGGAACGCCTCCAGCGCCTGGCTCGCGGTATAGCCCTCGGCGTGCTCGGGGAAGAAGCTCTTGTCGCCACGGTGCTGGCCGCTGCGCACGCTCACGAGATTGACGCAGGTTACGCCCTGCTCTGCCGCCAGGGCGACGATGTCCACGTCGCGAGCCTTGTCGCTGCTGACGAACTGCTTCTGCCGAACGCCCCGCAGCGCCCGCAGCTGATCGCGAAACGCGGCCGCACCCTCGTAATCCTGCGCAGCGGCCGCCTGCTCCATTCTGGTTTCGAGACGCTCCAGCACTTCGTCGTCGCGTCCGAGCAGGAACAGCTCGGCGTTGTGCACGTCGTCCATGTACGCCACTGGCTCGACGAGCCCGACGCATGGCCCGGTGCAGCGCTTGATCTGGTACAGCAGGCACGGGCGGGAGCGATTAGCGAACACGGTGTCCTCGCAGGTCCGGATACGAAACACCTTCTGCATGAGCTGAATGCTCTCGCGCACCGAGCTCGCGCTCGAGAACGGGCCAAAGTAGCGGTTGGCCTTGTCCAGGGGGCCGCGGTGAAAGCCCAGTCGCGGGAAGCGGTGCCCGGTGAGGACCAGGTACGGGTAGGACTTGTCGTCCCGATAGAGGATGTTGTAGCGCGGCGCGAACGCCTTGATCAGATTGTTCTCGAGCAGCAGCGCCTCCGACTCCGAGCGCGTGACCGTGGTCTCCAGCTGACGGACCTGCGAGACCATCAGCTGGATGCGCGGCTCGAGCGACGCCTGCTTCTGAAAGTACGACACGACACGCTTCTTCAGGTCGCGCGCCTTGCCTACGTACAGCACATCACC
>DASPUW010000256.1:0-3250 GCA_035622675.1 Burkholderiales bacterium
AGAACGGGGGTCCCCACCACACCGCGTTCCATGGGCTCCTCGACGTCGAGCGGGCGCGCAGATCCGCGCACCCGGCAAACGCAACCTATCAGCGTGCCCCGGAGTCCCTTTTGACGCAGATCAACGGCCGCCGAACCTGGCGCTATGCACTGCCGCATACTCGATTCCGCAGCTCGGCCCCGTTATTGCGCCGTTTCCGGGCGGCGGACTTGCCTCGAATCCACGATGACGAGGTAGCGCCCGGACCAAGGGGTGGGCTGCCGGTCGGGGCGCAATACCCACAGGTGCCTTCCCTGCGCAGCAGCCTTCTCGTAGTCCGCGTCCAGCAGCCCATAGCGATCGATGAACACATTGAGCGTCGCCGGGATGCGGATGCATCCCTTGGACTGTCGCGTCCCGAGGCGCGATTCGAGCATGTCCGGGTCGGTCGCGTGCATCTGCAACCGCATCAAACTCTCGCCGTGACCGCCCCATCCGCGCGGCGCCCTCTGCCAGCCAAAATCGTACACGCGCATGCCCTTCACGCCGTAGCCACGCACACCGTATTCGTTCTTCGTGCCCTCGGCGCGAAAGTCGAGGTTGGCGATCGAATGCTCGAAGACCCCGAGCGGCGTGCGGAAATGTTCGAATTCACCGGGCCTGCCAGTGGAGGCCGAGGAAGCTCCGACGAAGTGGAACTCGCCCTCGGGAGATTTCCAGTAGATCATCACAGCCTGCGCCTTGGGCGCGATATCCACCACAACGAAGTATTGAGAATTCGTATCTGCAAGCCCCGCCGCAGCCAAGGCAGCGGACAGCCGCTGGGCGTACTCGTTGCGCTGATCGTCGGTAAACTCGAGGCGGCGGTCGACTTGCTCGGCGAATAGCGCGCTCAGGCCGGCGCCCGATTCGAGCTCCAGCGCATTCGGGGATGCGGCGTGCAACGCGAGCGCTGCCAGAAGAAGGATGTGATCCATTTCTCTAGTTGGAAAGATCCTAGAATAGATGACGCGCGCGCGCCGGGCTTGAGCATAGTCAACCATCGCGCGGCCAAATTCCCGTCACGACATCAGATGCTAAGAAAAAACCCTGAAGAGCTTCGCAGCCACCGCTGGTTCGGCGCCAAAGATCTGCGCTCGTTCGGCCATCGCTCGCGCACCCTGCAGATGGGCTACTCGCGCCAGGACTACGAGGGCAAGCCGGTCATCGCGGTGATCAACACGTGGAGCGAGATCAATCCGTGCCACAGCCATTTCCGCGATCGCGCGCAGGAGGTGAAACGGGGCGTGTGGCAGGCAGGCGGGTTTCCGCTCGAGATGCCGGCGCTTTCTCTGTCCGAGCCGTTCCAGAAGCCCACCACCATGCTGTACCGAAATTTCCTCGCGATGGAGACCGAGGAGCTGCTGCGCTCCTATCCGGTGGACGGATGCGTATTGATGGGCGGCTGCGACAAGACCACGCCTGCGCTGGTCATGGGCGCAACATCGATGAACCTGCCCGCCGTGTTCATGCCCGGCGGACCCATGCTGCGCGGCAACTGGCACGGCGCCGTCCTGGGCAGCGGCAGCGATTCGTGGAAGTACTGGGCCGAGCTCCGCGCCGGAAATATCGACGAGCGGGCCTGGGAGGAGATCGAGGAGGGCATCGCGCGCTCGGCCGGCCACTGCATGACCATGGGCACCGCTTCGACCATGACCAGCCTGGTCGAAACGCTGGGCCTCACGCTTCCCGGCGCCGCGTCCATCCCCGCGGCCGACGCCGGGCATGCGCGCATGGCGGAACTTTGCGGGCGGCGCATCGTCGAGATGGTGTGGGAAGACCTCAAGCCGCGCGATGTGCTGACCTGCGGCGCGTTCGACAACGCGATCGTCGCGCTCATGGCACTGGGCGGCTCGACCAACGCCATCGTCCATCTGCTGGCGATGGCCGGGCGCGCCGGCGTCAAGTTGGATCTGGACCGCTTCGACGCCATTTCGCGCAACGTCCCTCTGCTCTCGAACGTGCGGCCATCGGGCAAGTGGCTGATGGAAGATTTTTACTACGCGGGCGGGTTGCGCGCGTTGTTAGCGGAGCTCGTCGATCACCTGCGGCTGGACGAGAAGAACGTCAACGGCAAGACGCTGGGCGAAAATATCTCCTGTGCGCAGAGCTACAACCGCGACGTGATCGCATCGATCCGCGAGCCTCTACAAGCGGTCGGCGGGCTGGCGGTGCTGCGCGGCAACCTCGCACCCGACGGCGCGGTGATCAAACCCAGTGCCGCTGACCCGAAGCTGCTGAAGCATACGGGCAAGGCGGTGGTGTTCGAGGATTACAGCGACATGGCGGCGCGCATCGACTCGGACGCGCTCGAAGTCGACGCGAGTTCGGTGCTCGTGCTGCGCAACGCCGGCCCGCTGGGTGGCCCCGGCATGCCGGAGTGGGGCATGCTGCCGATCCCGAAGAAGTTGCTCAGGCAGGGCGTGCGCGACATGGTCCGCATATCGGACGCGCGCATGAGCGGCACCAGCTATGGCTGCTGCGTGCTGCATGTTGCGCCTGAGTCATTCGTAGGCGGCCCGCTTGCGCTGGTGCGAAGCGGCGATGCGATCGAGCTGGACGTGCCCGCGCGCCGCCTGACGCTCAAAGTCGGCGAGGACGAGTTCGCGCGCCGCCGCGCCGCCTGGCAGCGGCCGCCACCGAAATATCAGCGCGGCTTCGGTGCGCTGTTCCAGGACAACATCTCTCAAGCGAACGAGGGCTGCGACCTGCGCTTTCTCGAAGGGACGGCGCCAACGCCCGAGCCCGAGATTCACTGACTCCCGGAGGCTGAATTGAAAGTCCGCACTGCTCTCCTGTTGCTCGTGCTGATCGCTCTGACTGTGTTCACGGTCGTCAACTGGAGCGCGTTCACCACACCTGCGCACCTCTCCTTGCTCATCACGACAGTCGAAGCGCCGCTCGGGGTGCTCATGCTGATCCTGACCGCCGCGGTCGTCGTGGCGTTCCTCGCTTTTCTTGTATATCTGCAAACCAGCACCATGCGCGAGACGCGACGGCTCGCGAAGGAGCTGAACACTCAGCGGGAACTGGCGGATCGCGCGGAGGCTTCGCGCTTCACCGAGCTGCGCGGCTTTGTCGCGCAGGAGCTGACAGCGCTGCGCGCTTTCAGCGCGGACGCCGACGCCAAGCTCGTGTCGCGCGTGGACGCTGCCGAGCAAGCCCTACGCACGGACATCGAACACGCGGGCAACACGCTCGCTGCATACATCGGCGAGCTCGAGCACCGGCT
>DASPUW010000257.1:0-3203 GCA_035622675.1 Burkholderiales bacterium
GATCGTGTCCTCGTCGGCAAACGAGGGGCGCGTGTAGCCAAGCGCCAAGGCACGCTCGGCGAAGGTCGCTAACAGATCGAGCTCAGCCAGCGCTGCCGCAAGCGGCAGCAGAACCGGTATGGCCTGCGCGAGCTGGTCGAGCAGCCGCTCGTAAAGCAGTTTCTCGCGCGATGGCGCGCTCCTGCGCTGACAAGGCTTTGTCTTCGAAGGCCTTCAACTCCGGCGTGATGAAGCGCTCCGCGTTCTTGAGTGTCTGGCGGCGCCGATAGTCATCCGGAGCTTTGTCGGCATTGGATCGGGTGAGCTCGATGTAAAACCCGTGCACACGGTTGTACTCGACTCTCAGGTTCGCGATACCGGTGCGCGTTCTTTCCCGGCGTTCCAGCTCCAACAGAAACGCGCCGCAGTTATTCTGGATCGCGCGCAAGTCATCGAGCTCGGCATCATAGCCGTCGGCGATGACGCCGCCTTCACGCACGGTTGCGCTCGGCTCGGGGCGGATGGCGCGCGCGAGCAAATCCGCCAGCTCGGGACGCGGCGCGGCTTGTCGCGACAGTTCGGTCAGGCGCGGGCTCGAGGGCTCCCGCAAGCTTGCCTCGAGCTCGGGTAGCAGCTGCAGCGTGGCGTGCAATCCGGTGAGGTCGCGGGGACGGGCGCTTCGCAGTGCGATGCGTGCCGTGATGCGTTCCACGTCGGCTGCTCGCTTCAACAGGGTGCGCACCGTTTCGAACGGACCCGCGCCGCTCGGTCCAGCCAGTACCTGCACTGCGTCGAGTCTCGCATCCACCGAAGTTCGATCTCGCAATGGATGATGCAGGACATAGCGCAGCAGTCGGCTGCCCATGCTGCTCGTGCACGTGTCGAGCAATGAGAGCAGGGTTGGCGCGGCCTCCCCGCGCAAAGTCTCGCTGATTTCGAGGTTGCGGCGGGTCACAGCGTCCAGGCGCAGGAAATCCGACTGATGCTCGACTCGCAGGGAGCACACATGTGCCAGCTCGCCCCCTTGCGTGGCGCGGCAGTAGTCGAGGAGCGCCCCCGCAGCACTGAGCGCTGGCCCCAGAGTCTCGCAGCCGAAGGCGCCGAGGTCGCGCGTCCCGAACTGCCTGCTGAGATTGCGGACCGCGGAGTCGCGATCGAACGTCCACGCTGGCAGCCGTCGCTGCGGAACCTCGAGCCCAGGAGGCAGCAGACCATCACTGCCTTCGGGCAGCAGAATCTCGGCCGGGCTGAGGCGCTCCAGCTCCGACGGCAAGTTGTCAGGCAGGGTCTCGAGCACGCGAAAGTCGCCAGAGGCGAGGCTCAGCCAGGCGATGCCGACTACCTGCTGTCCCGGAGCGATCGCGAGCAGAGCGTTCTCGCGCTTGTCGTCCAACAGAGCGGCGTCGCTGAGCGTGCCTGGGGTGATGATTCGGGTGACTTGCCGTTCGACCGGTCCTTTTGACGTCGCCGGATCGCCGATCTGCTCGCAGATCGCGACCGACTCGCCGATCTTGAGCAGCCGCGCCACATATTGATCGACGGAATGAACCGGGACGCCCGCCATCTTGACCGGTGCGCCAGCGGACGCGCCACGCTGAGTGAGAGTGATGTCGAGGAGCCGCGACGCGCGCTCAGCGTCATCGTAGAACAGCTCGTAGAAGTCGCCCATGCGATACAGGAGCAGCGTATCCGGATGCTGCGCCTTGATGCGGAGGTACTGCTGCATCATGGGCGTGTGATCTGCCTGGTTCATCGGCGCGTTTCTAATCCGGCATTCAACAGCGGTCTGTGCGGGCGCGGCTCGCGCGATCGACGCGGGCGTAGGGAGTCGTTCGAAAACGCCGCTAGACTACCATCGAGCTGAGGCGCCTGCGGCGTAGGGGACGCGATCCTGCGTTGACCTGAGACGGGCGTCTCAGTACAGTCTGACCGTGGAGCGGTGGATCTGCAGTCGCGGGTCAATGCCTTCGACCGCGCGTCTCGGCGCGCAGCGTTGCAGCGACAGCCTTTGCTTGTGCACAACGAGGGACCAGCATGCCAAGAATCGCACGCAGCCAGATCCTGGAAAAATTCCGCGGCATGGTGGAGCGCGGCGAACCGATCATCGGCGGCGGTGCCGGCACCGGGCTGTCGGCGAAGTGCGAGGAGGCCGGAGGCATCGACCTGATCGTGATCTACAATTCAGGCCGCTATCGCATGGCGGGTCGCGGGTCGCTGGCTGGCATGATGGCATACGGCAACGCCAATCAGATCGTGCTGGAGATGGCGGCCGAAGTGCTGCCGGTGGTAAGGAAGACCCCCGTCCTGGCAGGGGTCAACGGCACCGATCCATTCATGTTGCTTGAACCGTTCCTGCGTCAGCTGATCGAGCTCGGATTCTCCGGCGTGCAGAATTTCCCCACGGTCGGCCTGATCGACGGGAAGTTTCGCGCCAATCTGGAAGAAACCGGCATGGGCTACGGTCCCGAAGTAGACCTGATCCGCAAAGCGCACGCCATGGACCTGCTCACCACGCCCTACGTATTCAGTGCCGAAGATGCACAGGCGATGGCGGCAGCCGGCGCCGACATCATCGTGTGCCACCTGGGTCTCACTACCGGCGGATCAATCGGCGCTGATACCGCCTTCCAGCTGGACGAGTGCGTCGAGCTGATCGAGGATTGGGCACAGGCCGCACTGCGTGTGCGCCGGGACGTGATCGTTCTGTGTCATGGCGGCCCCATCGCCACGCCGGAAGACGCTTCGTTCGTGCTGGCCAACTGTGAGCATTGCCATGGCTTCTACGGGGCCAGCAGCATGGAACGCCTGCCGGCGGAGGCGGCGCTGACCGAACAGACGCGGCGCTTCAAAGCCATTACAGCCAACCGCACCCCGGGTAACGCCCGTGCAACGCGGGCGGGCCTAAAATAGGCGCCGAATCGCGCGCATCGGCATCGAGCGGATCGCACTCATCGCAGGGATTGCTCCATGGTCAAAGTCTACGTCTCAAGCGTCATAGACGCGCCGGTCGAGCGGGTATGGGCTCATATCCGCGATTTCAACGGCCTCCCGAAGTGGGTGCCGGCGGTAGCGGACAGCCGCATCGAGGGAGGCGTCGCGGCCGACAAAGTCGGCTGCGTTCGTAACTTCAACCTGCGTGACGGCGGCAACCTGCGTGAGCAGTTGCTCGCGCTGTCCGACTGCGATTACAGCGTCACGTACAACATCCTCGTCTCGCCGATGGG
>DASPUW010000258.1:0-3189 GCA_035622675.1 Burkholderiales bacterium
CGCGTCCGGTGCGTCAGCCACCACCACCTGGTTGCCGTCGACGCCAAAGGGGAACGCGCCGAAAGCCTGGAGGCATTCGAGCGCCTCGCGCGACTCGGCTCCGGGCCGGGTAACCGAGGGCCGCTCGGCGCGGGCCACGTCCCAAGCGCCCAGCTCCCAGGCGGCCTCGAGCGCGGCGCGGTCCACGGTCAGCACGTCTTCCCAGCGCGCATTCAGCTGCAGCGCCGAGCTGGGAACGGTCTTGTACGCAACCGGCTGCGCGCCTTCGGCCTCAGCCGTGCGCTCGCGCACGAACGCATGCCAATGAAGTGTGAGGATGACCGGCGTGTCGGGGCACGGCACAGCCGCGAGCGTGATCGCGAACAGCGGAAGCTGCGTCGCCGCCATTTGTTCTTCGATTCGTTCCATCAGCTGCATCGAGCCACGCCTCCTTCGACTGTAAAAAAAATAACCCAGCCCGCTTCCCGTACACAAGGGTTTAGCATTTTCGGTGCCATCGGATTGTCGCTCGCTGCTTTGTGCGCAGCCGCAGCGATCCGAGCATGCCCTGCAGCGCGGGGAACTTTCGAGGCACGAACCGGGACCGAGGGGGAGTGTGTTTCTCCCCGCCTCTCACGAGGCGGGGTGGCGCCGGCCCCTCACCCTACCCTCTCCCGCAAGGGGAGAGGGTCCTGTTTGTCTGCTGCGCCGGGGCGGTGTGGTGTACGTCGTTCCCGGCACGCACGTGGTGCGCAGGCGTAGAAAAGGGCCACGGAATGGAGCGTTCAGGCCCTTCGCCGGGGGCCGTTAATCTTTCCGCTAAAATGAGATTCCTCCCCGAGCATGCCGGTCCGCACGGCTCGATGAAGCTGACCTTGCTCCACGCCGTTCAGCACCTCCTTGTCTCGAGCGTTGCGCTCTTCGCTGGACTGATGCCGATTGCCCCCGCTTCGGCACAAGCGGCGCTGCCGGCGCCGCTGCGCGAGGCGCTCGTATCGGCAGGGATTTCGCCCGGAGCAGTCGGACTGTATGTCCACGAGGTCGGGGCGGCGCAGCCGCTGCTGGAGCACAACGCCGACCGCTCGATGAACCCGGCGTCGGTCATGAAGCTGCTCACGACTCTGGCCGGGCTGGAGCTGCTTGGCCCGAACTACACCTGGCGTACGGAAGCGTGGATCGACGGCACGCTCAGCGGCGAGGTGCTCCAGGGCAACCTTGTACTAAAGGGCTACGGCGACCCCAAGCTTACAATCGAGGACCTTTGGCTGTTCCTGCGTGAACTGCGCGCGCGCGGCTTGCGGGAGATCCGTGGCGATCTCGTGCTCGACCGCAGCTTCTTCGCCGTCGAACCGATCGATCCGGGACAATTCGACAATGACCCGACGCGCGCATACAACGTCGGACCCGACGCACTGCTGCTCAACTACAAATCGGTCCGCCTGCAGTTCGTGCCGCAGGAGGACAGCGGCACAGTTCGCATCTTGCCGCTGCCCGATCTGCCGCAGGTCAGCATCGTCAACCAGCTGGCGCTGGGCGGCGGCAATTGCGATTTCTGGCCTGAGCGGCCGCAAGCGATCCCAGAGCAGGCACGGCTGGTGTTCACGGGCGTTTTCCCGCGCGGCTGCGGCGAGAAGGCGAAGAACTTCAGTCTGCTCGGTCCCAACGAGTATGCGCTCGCGCTGTTCCAGCAGTTATGGCGCGAGGTGGGAGGCAGCTTCTCGGGGCGGGTACGCGACGGCGTAGTACCCGAATCGGCGAAACTTCTGGCCACATGGGATTCTCCGCCGCTCGCGCAGGTGATCCGCGACATCAACAAGTTCAGCAACAATGTGATGGCGCGGCAGCTCTTCCTCACGCTGGCGCTGGCCGCCGACAACCCGCCCGTGAGCACGGACAAGGCAGCGCGCGCAATGCGCGAGTGGCTCGTGCGCAGCCGTCTCGATTTCCCCGAGGTACAGCTCGAGAACGGCTCTGGCCTCTCGCGCAACGAGCGCATCAGCCCCCGGCATCTCGGCGAGCTGCTTCTGTATGCCGCGCGCAGTCCGCTGATGCCCGAGTACGTGTCGTCCCTGCCAATTCCCGGCGTCGACGGGACCCTGCGGCGGCGCCTCGCCGGTTCGCCTGCCATTGGGCGTGCTCATCTCAAGACAGGGTATCTCGAGGGCGTGCGCGCCATCGCCGGCTACGTGGTCGACAGCCGAGGCCGCATGCTCGTCGTCGTGAGCCTCATCAACCATCCTCAGGCCATGGGCGCGCAGAGTTTCCAGGAGGCCGTCGTTGAGTGGGTTTCGTCGCACGCGCCAGCCGGGACATGCTGCACACGCTGAAACATCGAGCCGGGCAGGGCATGCCGCTATGCGATAATCGCGGTCGGAGCGCAGCTTCCGCCTACTGCTCCGCGCCTTCGATGCAGCCATGAGCCTCGACGTCGTCATCCTCGCCGCCGGCAAGGGGACGCGCATGTACTCCTCCACCCCCAAGGTCCTGCACCCGCTCGGGGGGCGCCCGCTGCTGCAGCATGTGGTGGACGCCGCGCGGCGGCTGAGCGCCGACCGGATCGTCGTGGTCTACGGGCACGGCGGCGAGCAGGTGCCGTCGGCATTTGCCGACGATCATCTCGTCTTCGTGCAGCAGGAGCCGCAGCTCGGCACCGGGCATGCGGTTCAGCAAGCGCTCCCGAGCATTACTGGCGATCACACTCTAGTGCTGTACGGTGATGTGCCGCTCACTCGCCCGGAAACCCTGGCGCGCGCGCTGCGTGAGCGCAATGGTCTGAGTCTGATCACAGCCGATGTAGAACAGCCTCGAGGCTACGGGCGCATCGTGCGCGACGACACCCGCCGAGTCGTGCGCATCGTTGAAGAGCGCGACGCGACGCCGTCCGAGAAGGCGATCTGCGAGATCAACACCGGCATCATGGCGGCGCCGACCGCCAAACTGCGCGTCTGGCTCACGGACCTCCGCAGCAACAACGCCCAGGGCGAGTATTACCTCACCGACGTCATCGCGCGGGCGGTTGCCGACCAGATCACCATCCATACGGTGCAGCCGCAAAACACATGGGAGATTCTCGGCGTGAACAGCAAGCAACAGCTGGCGGAGCTCGAGCGCGTGTACCAGCGCACGCAGGCGGAAAAGCTGATGGCTGCCGGTGTGACATTGAGCGATCCTGAGCGCCTCGACGTGCTCGGTGAGCTCACCTGCGGGCAG
>DASPUW010000259.1:0-11733 GCA_035622675.1 Burkholderiales bacterium
GCTTACCTCCAAGCCGTTCCGCTTCACAGCCCGCGGCTGGGAATTGTCGCGCCGCCGCTCCGTGAGCCCGCACTGCGGGCTGGGCTCCAACCTCATCGCTCAAGTGATGCACAACCGCGTGCTGCGCGTGCTGCCGCTCGACAACGAGCAGATCAACGAGTGCTGGCTGTCGGACAAGGACCGCTTCTCCTACGAGGGCTTGAACAGCACGCAGCGGCTGACAACGCCGATGATCCGGCGCGACGGGAAGTGGGAGGAGGTTGACTGGCCGGTCGCTCTAGAGCACGTCGCGCGCGGGCTCAAAGCAGTACGCGACAAGCATGGCGCGCAAGCCTTCGGCGCGCTGGCGACGGCGCATTCGACTTTGGAGGAGCTGTACCTGCTCGCCAAGCTCACGCGCGCGCTCGGCAGCGGCAACGTCGACTTCCGCCTGCGCCAGAGCGATTTTGCGCTCGACGGCAAGCTGGGTGGTGTCCCCTGGCTCGGACTTGCGATCGCGGACATCGCGCAGCTCGATGGCGTGCTGGTGGTGGGGAGCCAGCTGCGCAAGGATCATCCGCTGCTGGCTCAGAGGCTGCGGCAGGCAGCGCGAAAGGGCGCCAAGGTCAGCGTCCTTCACGCATTGGACGATGAGCAACTGATCAAGCTGCAACACCGGCTCATCGTTGCGCCGGCGCAGATGCCGGAGGCGATGGCCCAGGTGCTCAAGGCGGTGTGCGAGCTGAAGAAGGAATCAGTGCCGTCTGACCTGGCCCGGGCGTTCGGCAGGATTCACGTCTCCCCAGACGCGCGTGGCATCGCCGAAAGCCTCGCAGCGGGACGCAGCCCGGCGGTGTTGCTCGGCAACCTGGCGCAGCACCATCCGCAGGGATCGGTGCTGCACCGGTTGGGTCTCGCGCTGGCTCAGGTGAGCGGCGCAAAATTCGGCTTCCTGGGTGAAGGCGCGAACAGCGTGGGCGGCTATGTCGCGGGAGCGGTCCCGTTTCCCGCACCCACCGGTCTCAACGCAGCGCAGATGCTCGCGCAACCGCTGCACGCCTACCTGCTGCTCAACGCGGAGATGGAGCTCGATGCGCACGACACGTACCGCGCCATCGCGGCGATGCGCGGTGCCAGCTTCGTCGTGGCGCTGTCGGCTTTCCGCCACCGGGCGCTGGAGTATGCGCATGCGCTGCTCCCGGTCGCGCCCTTCACCGAGACCGCCGGCTCCTTCGTCAACACGGAGGGTCGGCTGCAGGCCTTCACCGGCGTCGTGCCGCCGCTCGGGGATACTCGCCCGGCCTGGAAGGTGCTGCGGGTGCTCGGCAATCTGGTGGGTGCATCGGGCTTCGACTTCGCGTCGGCCGAGGAGGTCCGCGCCGAGGTGCTCGGCGGCGGGGACATTGCCGCGCGGCTGTCCAACCAGGTAGTGGAAGACGGACCTATCACGGGGCTCGCTCCGCCCGCACCGGGGGTGCAGCGCATTGCGGACGTGCCCATCTACTTTTCCGATGCGCTGGTGCGGCGGGCGGAGTCCCTGCAGCGCACCGCAGACGCCGCGGCGCCGGTAGCATCCATGTCCCACGCCTCGCTCGCCCGCCTCGGGCTGCGCGAAGGGGAACGCGTGCGCATCACCCAGGGTGGCGGAGAAGCCGTGCTCGAGGTGCGGCGCGACGACCGCGTGCCAGCGGATTGTGTGCGGATTCCGGCAGGCCATCCCTCGACCGCGGGCCTGGGCGCCATGTTCGGCGAGGCGCAGCTTGCGCTCGAGCCAGCCGAACAGGAGGTCAGCGCCTGATGGGCGAGTTCCTCGAGCAGGCGTTGGGCCCGGCAGGTGTGGCGCTGTGGACCCTTCTCAAGATCATCGCGATCGCCATTCCGTTGATCCTGAGCGTCGCCTATCTCACGCTCGCCGAGCGCAAGGTGATCGGCTACATGCAGGTGCGCCTCGGCCCCAACCGCGTCGGACCCAAAGGGTTCCTTCAGCCGATCGCGGATGTGCTCAAGCTGCTGGTGAAGGAGATCATCGTTCCGTCCGGCGCTAACAAGTTTCTGTTCGTGCTGGCGCCCATTCTGCTGCTCACACCCGCACTCGCCGCCTGGGCGGTGATCCCGTTCAGCCCCGATCTCGTGCTCGCGAATATCGATGCGGGCCTGCTCTACATTCTGGCGATGACCTCGGTCGGGGTATACGGCGTGACCATCGCCGGCTGGGCGTCGAACTCCAAGTATGCCTTCCTCGGCAGCCTGCGCTCGGCCGCGCAGATCGTGGCGTACGAGCTGGCGATGGGGTTTGCTCTGGTCGGCGTGCTGCTGGCCGCTCACAGCCTGAATCTGGGCGACATCGTCAAGGGCCAGCAGAGCGCGTACGGTGCAGCGTCGTGGTACGTGTTCCCGCTCTTTCCCCTGTTTCTCGTCTATCTCATCTCCGGCGTAGCGGAGACCAACCGCGCGCCCTTCGACGTGGCGGAGGGCGAATCGGAGATCGTGGCCGGCTTCCACGTGGAATACTCCGGCATGGCCTTCGCGCTGTTCTTTCTCGCCGAGTACATGAATATGATCCTGATCTCGGCGCTGTGCGCGGTCATGTTCCTCGGTGGGTGGCTGTCGCCGGTGCCGTTCCTGCCCGGCGGCTTCTTGTGGCTCGCGCTCAAGGTCGCGTTCGTCCTGTTCCTGTTTCTCTGGTTCCGTGCCACGTTTCCGCGGTATCGCTACGATCAGATCATGCGGCTCGGGTGGAAGGTCCTGATCCCGGTGACGCTGGTGTGGCTGGTGGTGGTGGCCGTCTGGGTGCAGACGCCGTGGTGGCTGTGGGGATGAGCGTGCTGGCGCGGATTCGGGATTTCTTCGGCACCTTCCTGCTCCTCGAGCTGGTGAAGGGGATGGCGCTCACAGGCCGGCACCTGTTCGCCCGCAAGATCACGGTTCAGTTTCCGGAGGAGAAGACGCCTCAATCGCCGCGCTTTCGCGGCCTGCACGCGTTGCGCCGCTACCCGAACGGCGAGGAGCGCTGCATCGCGTGCAAGCTGTGCGAGGCGGTGTGCCCGGCGCTCGCCATCACCATCGACTCGGAGCAGCGCAGCGACGGCACGCGCCGCACCACGCGTTACGACATCGATCTCACGAAGTGCATCTTCTGCGGCTTCTGCGAGGAGGCCTGCCCGGTGGACGCCATCGTCGAGACGCGCATTCTCGAGTACCACGGCGAGAGGCGGGGCGACCTGCTGTACACCAAGGAGATGCTGCTGGCGGTGGGCGACCGCTACGAAGAGCAGATCGCGAAGGACCGGACAGAAGATGCGAGATACCGTTGAGAACAGTGAATGCGTGAAGGAAGTGAGTGCGTGAACATCCCAACCTGATCCTCCCGCTTGAGAAGGGGGAGGGGAGCCGCTGCAGCACATGACTTTCCAGACTTTCGTCTTCTACGTCTTCGCCGCGATCCTGCTGTTCGCCGCCACGCGCGTCATCACGGCTCGCAACCCAGTCCACGCCGCGCTGTTTCTGGTGCTGGCCTTCGGCACCACTGCGGGGCTGTGGATGCTGCTGGAGGCGGAATTCCTGGCGATCGCGTTGATCCTGGTGTACGTAGGCGCGGTCATGGTGCTGTTCCTGTTCGTGGTGATGATGCTCGACATCAACATCGACCGCCTGCGCGAGGGCTACTGGGACTACCTCGCGCCCGGCCTGACGGTGGCCGGGATCATGGTGCTCGAGATGGCGATCGTGCTGGCCGGGAAGAACGCCGGCTTGCTGAGCCTTCCCGCGCCGACGCCCAAACCGGCTGGATACAGCAACACGCGCGAGCTCGGGCGCCTGCTCTACACCGACTATGCGCTTCCGTTCGAGATTGCGGCGGTGATCCTGCTGGTCGCGATCATCGCCGCCATCGCCCTCACGCTGCGCGCCAGGAAGGACAGCAAGTACCAGGATCCGGCGCGCCAGGTGCGCGTGCGGCGCGAGGACCGGGTGCGGCTCGTGTCCATGTCAGCGGAGAAGACACCAGATGCGTGAGCTGGTACTCCTCGGGGCCACTGCGTGATCACGCTATCCCACTACCTGGTGCTGGGCGCAATATTGTTCGCAATCAGCGTCGTCGGCATTTTTCTCAACCGCAAGAACGTCATCATCCTGCTGATGGCGATCGAGCTCAATCTGCTCGCGGTGAACATGAATTTCATCGCCTTCTCGCACTATCTGCAGGACATCGCCGGCCAGATTTTCGTGTTCTTCATCTTGACGGTGGCGGCCGCCGAATCCGCAATCGGTCTCGCCATCCTGGTCTGCCTGTTTCGCAATCTGAACACGATCAACGTCGACGACCTCGACAGCCTGAAAGGCTAGAACCTCCTCATCCTCGTGCGAGCCCTGTACCTGATCATCCCGCTGGCCCCTCTGGCCGGCGCCATCATCGCCGGCCTGCTGGGCGGCGTGATCGGCCGCCGCGGTGCGCATTGGGCCACCATCATCGGCATGTTGGTGTCGACGGCCGCCTCCTTCGTCGTGTTCCAGGAGGTGCGCGCGGGAGAGCTCTTCGCCGGGCCACTCTACACCTGGATCAGCACGGGCGACGGCGGCGGCTTCGAGATCGGGTTTCTCATCGACCGCCTGACCGCGCTGATGATGCTGGTGGTGAACTTCGTGTCGCTGATGGTGCATATCTACACCATTGGCTACATGCGCGACGACCCGGGCTACACCCGCTTCTTCAGTTACATCTCGCTGTTTACCTTCTCCATGCTGATGCTGGTGATGTCCAACAACTTCCTGCAGCTGTTCTTCGGCTGGGAAGCGGTGGGGCTCGTCTCCTATCTGCTGATCGGGTTCTGGTA
The DNA here is from genome assembly GCA_035622675.1 of Burkholderiales bacterium. GTDB lineage: Bacteria > Pseudomonadota > Gammaproteobacteria > Burkholderiales > SHXO01 > SHXO01. The sequence goes on from DASPUW010000259.1 coordinate 4,812, forward strand.
TACGCGGCCGACGGCGGTGTTCGCCGGCCTGAAGGCGTTTCTCGTGAACCGCGTCGGCGACCTGGGCTTTCTGCTGGCGATCGCGCTCATCTACACCTATACCGGCAGCCTGGATTACGCACATGTGTTCGCGCAGGCATCCAAATTGGCGCAGCAGACGATCCAGATCATGCCCGGTGTCGATTGGTCACTCGTGACCGTGATCTGCATCCTCCTGTTCGTCGGCGCCATGGGCAAGTCGGCGCAGTTCCCGCTCCACGTTTGGCTGCCCGATTCGATGGAGGGTCCCACACCCATCTCGGCATTGATCCACGCTGCCACCATGGTCACGGCGGGTATTTTCATGGTGGCGCGGATGTCCATGCTATATGAGCAGTCGACGGTCGCCTTGTCGTTCATTCTCGTGATCGGAGCGATCACCGCGTTCTTCATGGGCTTGCTCGCTGTAGTGCAGTACGACATCAAGCGCGTCGTGGCGTATTCGACTCTGTCTCAGCTCGGTTACATGGCGATCGGCTTGGGCGCATCCGCGTACGCGGCCAGCATCTTCCATCTCATGACGCACGCGTTTTTCAAGGCCCTGCTGTTCCTGGCCGCCGGCTCGGTGATCATCGCGCTGCATCACGAGCAGGACATGCGGCGCATGGGAGGCCTGCGCATCTACATGCCGGTGACCTATGTCACGGCGTTGATCGGATCGCTCGCGCTGTGCGGCCTCCCGCCTTTCGCCGGTTTCTTCTCCAAGGACAGCCTGATCGAGGCAGTGCAGCTCTCGACCACTCCGGGTGCGCGGATCGCTTACGCTGCGGCGCTCAGCAGTGTCTTCGTCACGGCGCTGTACACCTTCCGCATGATGTTCATGACGTTTCACGGCGAAGAGCGCTTTCACGCCGCCGGGCACGCTGGCAGCCACGCCGGTGCCGAAGGGCAGGAGCACGGCACTGCGCACGGTGCACCGCACGAATCGCCTCTGGTGGTGACCGCGCCTCTCGTGCTCCTGGCCATACCATCGGTGTACGCCGGCTGGGACTACATCGAACCGCTGCTGTTCGGCCATTTCTTCGGCGACTCGATCGTGGTGCTCGCGCCGCACGACGTGCTCGCGAAGCTGGGTGAAGAGTTCCACGGGGCGTTCGAGATGATCCTGCACGCCCCCGCCAGCGTGCCGTTCTGGTTCGCGTTGGCAGGCGTCGTCACGGCCTGGTACCTGTATCTCAGGCGGCGCGAGCTGCCGGAGCTGATCGCCGCACGCGTGAAGCCGCTGTATAGCCTGCTGGTGAACAAGTACTACTTCGACGAAATCTACCAGGCGCTGTTTGCCGACGGAACGCGGCGCGTCGCCACCGCGTTGTGGAAGGTGGGCGACGTGGCGGTGATCGATGGTTTCTTCGTGAACGGGACCGCGCGCGTGGTGGGATGGGCCTCGGCCATCATCCGGCGGTTTCAATCCGGCTTCATCTACCACTACGCCTTCATGATGATCATTGGCGTGTTCGTGTTGTTGACGCTGTGGTTCGCCCGTGCCTGAGCTGACGGAGTCCTATATCCGATGCTGGTTGGCCTTCCCCTGCTGAGCCTCGTCATCTGGGTCCCGATCGTGGCCGGCATCGCGGTCCTGGCCACGGGCTCGGATCGCGCGGCGCAGAGCGCGCGCTGGCTCGCGCTCGCCGGCGCCGTGCTGGGTTTCATGGTCGCTTTGCCGCTGTACGCGCACTTCGATCCGCAGGCGCACGGCATGCAGTTCGAAGAGCTGGCATCCTGGATCCCGCGCTTCCACATCAATTATCACCTCGGGATCGATGGTGTTTCGCTGCTGCTGATCCTGCTCAACAGTTTCACCACCGTGCTGGTGGTGATCGCCGGCTGGCAGGTGATTCGCACGCGCGTGGCGCAGTACATGGCCGCCTTCCTGTTCCTGTCCGGCGTGATGAATGGTGTGTTCTGCGCCCTGGACGCCGCGCTGTTCTACGTGTTCTTCGAGGGCACGCTGATCCCGATGTTCATCATCATCGGCGTTTGGGGCGGTCCGAACCGCGTCTACGCTGCGGTCAAGTTCTTTCTCTACACGCTGCTCGGGTCGCTGCTCACGCTGATCGCGTTCATCTACCTGTACAACACTTCCGGCGGCAGCTTCGCTATCCTCGACTGGTACAAGCTCAACATCGGCATGACCGAGCAGGTGCTGGTGTTCCTGGCCTTGATGGCGGCTTTCGCCGTTAAAGTGCCGATGTGGCCGGTGCATACATGGCTGCCGGACGCGCATGTGGAGGCGCCTACCGGCGGCTCCGTCGTTCTTGCCGCCATCATGCTCAAGCTGGGCGGCTACGGCTTCATTCGCTTGTCGCTCCCCATCGTGCCAAACGCCAGCCAGGCGCTGGCCGGCTTCGTCGTCGCGCTGTCGCTGATCGCGGTGGTCTACATCGGTCTGGTGGCCCTGGTGCAGACAGACTTGAAGAAGCTGATCGCGTACTCGTCCATTTCGCACATGGGCTTTGTGACGATGGGCATCTTTCTGTTCAACAGGGCTGGGCTGGAAGGCGCAGTGCTGCAGATGGTGTCGCACGGCTTCGTCTCCGGCGCGCTGTTCCTGTGTGTGGGGGTGCTCTACGATCGAATGCACACGCGCATGATCGCCGACTACGGCGGGGTGGTGAACACCATGCCGGTGTTTGCGTCCTTTTTCATGCTCTTCGCGATGGCCAACTCGGGGCTGCCGGGAACGAGCGGGTTCGTCGGCGAGTTCCTCGTGACCCTGGGCGCGATGAAGGTGAGCTTCTGGTATGCCGCGCTCGCGGCAACGACTTTGGTGTTCGGCGCCGCGTACACGTTGTGGATGTACAAGCGCGTGGTGTTCGGAGCGGTGGCCAACGACCATGTAGCGCAGCTCAAGGACGTGGGCGCGCGGGAAGTGCTGTTCCTGGCACTCCTGGCCGCGGCGGTGCTGGCCATGGGCATCTCGCCTCAGCCGCTGACCGCGGTGCTGCATACCTCGGTCAGTGATCTGCTCGGGCACGCGGTGCCGAGATAGTGGATACGGAGCGATGAGTTTCGACCCCGCAAACCTTTTGACGACCGCGCCGGAAGTCTTTCTGCTCGGGATGGTTTGCTTCATCCTAGTGTTCGATCTGTTCCTGGACGATGCGAGGCGACACTGGAGCTACACTCTCACGCTGCTCGCTTTGATCGGCACCGCGGTGATCGCAGTGAGCGGAGCGCCGGGAACGCGCCGCGCCTTCGGCGCGATGTTCGTCGACGACCCCATGGCGCGGGTGCTCAAGGCGTTCGTCTGCATCTCGGTCGCTGCGACACTGGTGTACGGCCGGGCCTACTGCCGTGACCGCGCGCTGTTCCGCGGCGAGCTGTTCGTGCTGAGCCTCACCACGACGCTCGGCATGCTGCTCATGATCTCGGCCAGCCACTTTCTCACCCTCTACCTCGGGCTGGAGCTGATGAGCCTGAGCCTGTATTCCATGGTGGCGCTGTCGCGCGACTCGGTCACGGCCACGGAGGCAGCGACCAAATACTTCGTGCTCGGGGCGCTGGCGTCCGGCATGCTGCTGTACGGGCTGTCCATGATCTATGGCGCAACCGGCGGCCACGGCGCGCCGCCGACCTTGCAGATTGCCGAGGTGGCGGCCCGGATCGCCTCGAACGAAGCGAATCAGACGCTGCTCGTGTTCGGCCTAGTGTTCGTGGTGGCTGGCCTCGGTTTCAAGCTCGGCACCGTGCCGTTCCACATGTGGGTGCCCGATGTCTATCAAGGCGCACCGACCGCGGTCACGCTGTTGATCGGCAGCGCTCCCGAATTGGCCGCCTTCGCGTTCGTGCTGCGTATTCTGGCGCAGGCGCTCGGTGCGCAGCCGCTGGTCATCGAGTGGCAGCAGATGCTGATCCTGCTCGCCGTGCTGTCGATGGCGATCGGCAACGTCACCGCGATCGCGCAGACCAACATCAAGCGCATGCTGGCCTATTCGACCATCTCGCACATGGGGTTCATGCTGCTCGGCATCCTGAGCGGATCGCTCAACGGTTATGCCGCCGCCATGTTCTACATGGTGACCTACGTGCTTACGGTGGCGGGCGCATTCGCCATCATCATGGTGCTTTCGCGCCGTGGCTTCGAGGCCGACCTGCTGGACGACTTCAAGGGCCTCAATCAGCGCGATCCCTGGTATGCCTTTCTCATGCTGCTGATCATGTTCTCGCTGGCGGGTGTCCCGCCCGTGGTCGGCTTCTACGCCAAGCTGTCGGTGTTCCAGGCCGTCATGGATGCAGGTATGACCTGGCTCGCCGTGGTGGGGGTATTGTTCTCGCTTGTCGGTGCCTTCTACTACCTGCGCGTGGTGAAGTTGATGTACTTCGACGAAGGCCAGGAGCGCGCGCCGCTCAACGCGACCGGCGATGTCCGCGCGCTGCTCTCCCTCAACGGCCTGGCCGTGCTCGCGCTCGGCGTGCTCCCGGGCGGACTGATGGATCTCTGCCAGCGCGCGATCCAGAGTTCTTTCTAGCGGGCCGCCCGCCGCGGAGGCTTCGATGTCGAACGATTACACCGAGACGCTGGTGTCCTCGCGCACCGGCTACACCGGGCGCCTGCTCACTCTCAAGGAAGACAAGGTCGCGCTGCCGGACGGCACGACCGCGACGCGCGAATACGTCCTGCACCAGGGCGCAGCCATGGTCATTCCGCTGTTCGATGACGGCAGCGTGCTGCTCGAGCGCCAGTTCCGTTTCCCGCTGCGCGCACATTTTCTGGAACTGCCGGCGGGCAAGATCGATCCGGGCGAGGAGCCGTTGGCGACGGCGCGCCGAGAGCTTCTGGAAGAAACAGGCTATAGCGCCGTCCAATGGCGCCACCTTACGACGCTGCACCCCTGCGTTGGCTACTCCGACGAGCGGGTCGAGCTGTTCCTCGCGCGCGGCCTCAAGCACGAAGGACATCCGGGTGAGGACGGCGAATTCATCGAGTGCGTGCGTGTGACGCTGGACGAAGCCTTGAAGCTGGTGATGCAGGGAGATATCAGCGAGGCCAAAACCATCCTCGGACTGCTCTGGGCGGACAAGCTCAAAAAGGGCGAATGGAGGTGAAGGGGTGAAGGCGTGAATGAGCGAAGGGGTACGCGCCCCTGAAGCGCATCATTCGCGTCCAGACACCACGAGCTTTCCTGGTGCCTGATCCCAGAGCGGCGCCGGGCGGTCGAACAGGAAGCCCTGGCCATACACCGTCCCCATCTCGGTGAGAATCTTCAGGATCTGGGGATCCTCTACGCCTTCCGCGATCACCTGCTTGTTGAGTTTCTTCCCCACGTAGCACAGCGCCTCGACGTAGACCCGGCTGTCCTCGTCCTTGTTGAGGTCGCGGATGAAACCGCCGTCGATCTTCAGGTAATCGACGTCGAAGCGCTTCAAGTAGTAGAAGGAGCTGAAACCGGCGCCGAAGTCGTCCAGCGCGAAGCGGCAGCCGAGCTGCTTGAGCTCGCGGATGAACTGCTGCGTTACGTCCACGTCGGACATGGCCGCCGTTTCGGTAATCTCGAACACCAGCTGGTTGTGCGTCACATCGCTCGCGGCGAGCATGCTGTGGAACTTGCGCACCCAGTGCTGATCGGAGATCGACACCTGCGACAGGTTCACGAAATAGCGGATCTTCTGTCCCCGGGTTTCCGGCTGGCGCAGGTACTCGAGCACCCGCTCCACCACGCGCATGTCGATCTCCTGGACCATGCCCAGCGTCTCGGCGTACTCGATGAACTGGCTGGGCAGCACGATGTTGCCGTTGTCGTCGCGAATGCGCACCAGGATCTCGGAGTGAACCGTGTGCAGGTCCGTGAGGCGCACGACGGGCTGGCTGTAGAGCACGAGACGATCCTCGTCCAGCACCTCGCGCAGCCGGTTGGCCCATTGCACGCGGTTATGCGTGCGGCGCAGGCTCTGCGCGTCCTGGTCGTAGAGCACGAACCGGTTGCGGCCGCCGTCCTTCGCCTGGAACATGGCGATATCGGCGTTCGACAGCAGCCCGGTTACGTCGCTGCCATGGAACGGGTACAGCGCGATGCCGATGGAAGCGGTCAAGCCCGCGATGCGCTGCTGGCCGGCCCACTGGAAGCGGTAATGGCGAAGCGCGTCGAGCAGGTGCTCGGCCACCTTCATGGCGTGGCCTCGGAGCGCATCCGGCAGAAGCACGGCGTACTCGTCGCCGCCCAGGCGGAACACCTGACCTTTGGACTCTTTGGCCGCCTCCTTCAGTACGCCGCTCACCCCCACGATCAGCTGGTCACCGGAGCGATGTCCGAAATTGTCGTTGACGTACTTGAAATGGTCGATGTCGATGAACAGCATCGCGCCGACGTCGCCTTGCTCGAGGGCGAGCTCGAGCGTCCGCTGCAGGCTCACGCGGTTGGGAAGCCCGGTGAGCGAATCGTGCGTAGCGAGATGCTCGATCTGCAGCGCGGCCTCGTGCTGCTCGGTCACGTTGCGCGCGGTGCCGCGGATCCCGCAGATCTGGCCGTTCTCGTCGTGCGAAACGCGGGCGTTGATCCCGACCCAGCGGTCGCTGCCGTCCGCTGACAACAGGTGGGTGAGGTAGTTCTTGACCTCTCCGTGCCGGCGCAGGGTGGAGAGGAACCGGCGGTTCGAGAAGTGCGACGGCCGCGCTTCGAAGTCGAAGAAGCAGCCGCCCAGCAGCTCCTTCGGCTGCAACCCGAAGATGTCGAGAGCGCCGTTGTTCAGGTAGGTGAAGCGGCCCTGGGAATCGGTGGTCCAGATCAGATCATGTGAGGTTTCGACCAGGTCGCGATAGCGGCTTTCGCTCTCGAGCAGCAGCTGGATGATGCGGCGTTTCTCGCGCAGTGTCTTGCGGGCAATCGCCAGCTCATCCTCGTACTTGTCGCTGAGAGTGCCGAGCGACGAGCCCGCCAGCCCGTCG